>JAUWYT010000244.1 GCA_030615705.1 Chloroflexota bacterium | reverse complement strand
CAACCTACTCAAGGCATAATCGTGGCTAGGCCCCTTTAGCCAGGTGACCAGCCAGGCTTCGGCTTCCCTTCGCTCGGCTGTCTCGTCAAGAGCCTGGATCTGGCGATCCAGGCCGAGCGAAGTTGCCTGGCCCAAGTCTTTAGCCCGCAGGCCATAATATCCTTTCGCGTCCGGAGAGGCCGCCTTCTCCAAGTAGGCACGAGCTTCGCCTGTTTCACCTAGCTTGAGCAGAACCTTTCCCATCCAAAAGAGGGTTTGGGTATGTTGGTCGGATTGCTCATAAGCATCTAGTAATTCCTGCCAGGCTTCAATGGCTTTCTCGCCTTCGCCCAGCCGGTAATAGCACAGTCCCGCTTGGAAGAGGGCAACTGCGGCGCGCTGTCCCTGAGGATACCTCATCTGCAAATCCAGGTAACCGCGCGCTGCTTCGTAGTAATCCCTATCTGCCTCGGAGAGGGAGGCAGCCCGCCAAAGGGCCTCCCTTGCTAACTCGTGGCCTGGGTAGAACCGAGCGAACTCTCGGTAAGTGCTCAGAGCCTCATCATGCCGGTTTTGGCTAGCGAGAGCCTTAGCCTTCCCCAGCCAGGCCAGGCCAAAATACCTACTTGTGGGATGAGATTCAAGGAGAATGTTGAACTCGCTTATCGCCGAGTCACAATAGTCTAACTCCAGGTAAGCCAAACCGATGTAGTAGTTAGGATCGCCTGTATGATCTGGGTTGTTCTCGATGTAGCGGTAGAAGGCTCGAATAGCTGGCCAATAAGCACCAGCATAGTAATCCGCCAGCCCTCGTTGATAGTCATCCACCTCGACGCCGGCCTCCACCAGCTCCACCAACGCCAGATAAGCATGACTGGCCTTAGGATAGCGGTCCACCGCTTCCAAAAAGCGCTCGTGGGCCTCCTGCGTCTTCCCCCACTTCAGGTAGGCCTGGCCGATCAGGTACTCGACCTTGGCCCGCCGGTCGTCCTTCTTCACTTTTGTGAGAAGCGCTTCGTACCAGGCGATGGCCTCATCATAATCGGTGGTGTCTAAATAAGCGTCAGCCAACTTCTCCATGAGCTGGAGTTCGCGTTCAGGGCTGGGGGCTTCTTGCATAGCGCCCTCATAAGCCACGATAGCTTGAGAGTAGTCTTCCAGATTCACGTAGCAGTCGCCGATGAGCTCGTGCACGTAATCAGCTATGACGTCTCTCTGAGCCAGGTACTTGCGGTAGTATTCGATAGCCGTCGTACAGTCCCCCGCCCCATCGTAGCTTCTAGCCAAGAGGAAGAGGACTTGGACACCGCGCTCATCCTCAGGATAATCCTGCAAGAATCTCTCAAGGGCCTCCTTCGCCGGTTGATAGTCCCCATTCAAAAAGTGACTTTCGCCGATGAGGAAACTGGCCTCCCTGGCTTGCTCCTCCGTAGGCTTGTTGGATAGAAGGGCCTGGTATTCAGCGATGGCCCGTGCGTAGTCGCCATTTCTCTGATAAGTGCGCCCAGCCTCAAGCCGCTCGGCGGGCTGAGGCATCGAGGTAGGGGTAGGGGTGAGAGTAGGGTTGGGCGTAACTGTTGGGGTGAAAGTAGGGGTGGGTGTAGGTGTAGGAGTGGGCGTAGGGGTGGGTGTAGGTGTAGGAGTGAGAGTAGGAGTGGGCGTAGGTGTAGGAGTGAGAGTGGGGGTGAGGGTGGGAGCAAAGGTGGCAGTGAAAGTGGGCCTGGGCGTGGCTGTCGGCACCAGCGTAGCCGTCAGCGATGGTGTGCTTCCCTGTCCGCGGCAACTCCAGACCGTGCAAGCTAAAGCCAGTGAAACCATTATGATTTTGCAGACTGATGTTCTCCAATTCATACCCTTATTATCCCCACATCGGCGAAGATTGTCAACTTACCTGAGCTTGACAAAATACCTTAGATATGTTACTATAGCGTCAACAACTTGATAATCTGGACACTCTTATCCAGAGGGGTGGAGGGACCGGCCCTGCGAAGCCCCGGCAACCAGTTTGGAGATTAGATATTGGATATTGGAGGTTGGATACGTAGAAAGTTCCCGTTCTCCAACTTCCAATTTCCAACCTCCAACTTCCAGACAAGGTGCCAATTCCGGCAGAGCGCCGATTCGCTGTGATGCCTCGGCGTTCTCAAAGATGAGATGTAATCTTGGCTTTATCTCTCATCAGAGAGATTTTTTGTTGTCTTGTGAGGAAGTATCACCATGAGAACCATCGAGTGGGACGACGGTGTGGTGAAGATGATTGACCAGCGCAAGCTGCCCCGAGAGCTCGTCATAGCTCAGTTCACTGACTATCGGGAGGTGGCGCGGGCTATCAAGGAGATGTACATCCGCGGCGCACCAGCCATCGGGGCGGCGGCGGCCTTCGGCCTGGCCCTATGCGCACGAGGGAGCAAGGCGAAGACCCGCGCCGAACTGCTGGCCAATCTTGAGGAAGCAGCGCTTACTCTACGGAGGACCCGCCCCACGGCTGTTAACCTCCCCTGGGCGCTGGAGCGGATGTTGGAGCAGGCGCGAAAAGCCCAGTACACCCAGGCAGTTAGTCCTGTAGGTCCTAACTACAGGGTGGAACAGATAGCGAACGCACTGGTGGCCGAGGCCCAGCGCATTGCCGACGAAGACGTGGAGGTCAACAGGCGCATGGCTGCTCACGGAGCGGAGCTGATCGAGGACGCGTACAACATCCTGACCCACTGCAACACCGGCTCCCTGGCCACAGTGGACTACGGCACCGCTTTGGGGGTGATCCGCACCGCCTACGAGCAGGGCAAGCGCATCCACGTCTGGGTGGACGAGACCAGGCCGAGGTTGCAGGGGGCGCGCCTGACGGCCTGGGAGCTGATGCGCTACGGCATCCCCATGACCCTCATCGCCGACAACGCCGCTGGCCACCTCATGCTCACGGGCCAGGTTGACATCGTGTTGGTGGGAGCCGACCGGGTGGCCGCCAACGGCGACGTGGCCAACAAGATCGGCACCTACAAGCTGGCTGTGCTGGCCAGGGAGAATGGCATCCCTTTCTACTCGGTCGCTCCTACCTCGACCGTTGACCTGTCGCTGCCCTCTGGCGAGCAGATCACCATCGAGGAGCGGGATTCGGCCGAGGTGACACAGGTGGGCGGAGTGGGCATTGCGCCTGAAGGGGTTCCCGTTTACAACCCGGCCTTCGACGTCACCCCTCACCGCTACATCACGGGCATCGTGACCGAGGAGGGGATCGTTTATCCGCCCTTTACGCCAGGCCTGAGGAGAGCCAAAGCCCTTCGGTACGCCGCCGCTTCGCTAACGGGCTACTCAGGACAAGGAGTTGCCGATGAGGAGATTCGAGCCTAACCTGTTGCCCCTGCACCTCGGCAGCCTTCCCCATACAGATCCGCAAGCCGCCTGTGAGTTGGTATTGGAAAGTTTTCGTCAAATACCTGCCTGGCCACAGCTTCCCAGGCGCACCTTCTTGGAGAACATGTACGTTCAGTTCAGCCAGGGCTTCCCCGGCGTGGTACTGGAGGACGAGCGCATCTACGTGGATCGGGCTAAAGACCTGGACCCCGGCCTGGAACGTCTCTACCTGGCCTACCTGGAAAACGATTTGAGCTACGGCGCCCTCGGTGCTGAGTACGCGGCTGGCTTGGCGGCATTTCCCCAGGCACTATCGGCTGGCGCCTTCCAGCCAGCGGTAGTGAAGGGCCAGGTAACGGGACCCATCAGTTGGGGACTCACGGTGGTTGATCAGGATCACCGCCCGGTGCTCTACGATGACATCCTGGCCGACGCTCTGGC
>JAUWYT010000176.1 GCA_030615705.1 Chloroflexota bacterium | reverse complement strand
CCTTCCGTAGCGGAAAGCTCTTCAAAAAGCTCTACCTTCTCCGCCTCGCTCAAGGCGGAAATAGCTGCCAAAATCTCGTCCACGGCCTTCATCGCTAGCCTCTCATTTCTCTCCAGAAATCAGTTGATCGTAGAGGGCCTCCAAGTTAGCCTGGTGCAAGTCCTGCACCAAGCCGTCGAGGGGGATGCGGGACTTGCCACAACTCTCAATGCCTATCCGCGTGAGCTCATCCAGCGGCGCTCCGGCCTCTATCTTCTCCTGCACTTTTTCGTAGATAGTATCCAGGTAAGCGATGCTGCTCCTCAGGGTCGCCTTGATCTCGCCTCTCAGGAGTACCCCGCCGTGTCCCTGCACAATGTTATCCAGGCTCAACTTTCCAATGGCTCGCAAGGATTCCTTCAGTTCCAACCGATCACCATCCACTATGTAGGGCACAGGCATCACGGTGTCGCCAGCGAAGAGCACTTTGTTCTCCCTCACGTAGACCACTATCGAATCGGGCGTGGTGCCTGGCGTGTGCATCAACCGCAGGGTTTTGTTGCCCAGCCGAAGGGTCAACTCCTCGGTGAAGGTAATAGAGGGCAGACGCAGTTGCACCTCGGCCAGCTCAGGGATTCGGTCCTTGGCTTCCTCCAAATCTTTCTCACCATGCTTCTGTAGAGTCTGGCGGCAGAGCTCATGGCTTATCACCTCGGCCCCATCAAAAAGATAAGTGCCGTAGACGTGATCGGAGTGAGAATGAGTATTGATCACATAGCGCACCCCATTCTTGCTCCTTCGACGCACGAGGTCCAAAAGCTCGCTCGTTTCCTGAAGAAAGAGTTGGGTATCAATAACGACTACCCCTTGCGAGGTGAAGATAACTCCAGCCGTTACCTTAACATACAGATCGCTGGTGAAGACGTAGATGTCGTCGGCAACCCTCTCTCTCAGCATGTGCGACGCCTCCTAATGCAACATTCGTTCACAAGGCATTGGTAGAAATGATCAGGTCGGCGGTGGCAACGTTAGTGGCGATAGGCACGTTATGCACATTGCAGGCCCGCAGGAGGGTCTGAATGTCGGGGTCATGGGGGTGTTTATCGAGGGGATCCACCAGGAAGAAAACGCCATCTATTAACCCTTCAGCTACGCGGGCAGCGATCTGCGCATCACCCCCGTACGGACCTGATAGAACACACTCCACCTCCAGGCCCACTTTCTCCTGCAAGAGTTTACCGGTGGTGCCTGTGGCTACCAGGTGGTATTCTGCCAGTTTTTCGCGATTGAAAGTGGCAAAGGCCACCAGGTCGGCCTTCTTGCCATCGTGCGCGACCAAAGCTATGGTCTTCACATTCATAATCCTCTCATAAAAAATACCACCAGGTGACCTGGTGGTTCTTTTTCAAAAATCCCCGCTGTGCCGTGTGGTACCAGTGTTTTGAACCTGCTTTCGCAGGTGGGAATCTACCTATTGGTTCTGCCTCGCCTGTGATGGCTAACGCATCCCCTCTAGAGTTCCAATTCCCTTTATATTAGGTGTTGGCTCAAAACTCTCGCTACGCATCACGAACACAGCAGGGTATTTGCACCAATATCATACCACAAAACGCAAAAAAAGGCAAATTCAGGCTAGTCGCTATCAAGCGGTTAGAAGCCGTGTGCCAGGATTTTAGGGTTCATCGTCCACCAACCGCAAGTGCAGCTCCGCCAACTGTTGCTCCGATATGGGCGATGGAGCCCCAAAGGTAAGATCCACAGCTTGCTGTGATTTGGGGAAGGCCATCACCTCGCGGATGTTGGACTCGCCAGCCAGAAGCATCACCAGGCGATCTATGCCCGGAGCAATGCCACCGTGAGGCGGAGCCCCGTACTCGAAAGCCTCCAGGAGGTGGCCGAACTGGGCTTGCACATCTTCGTTGGAAAGCCCCAGAACACGAAACATCCTTTCCTGCATATCGCGGCGGTGAATCCTGATGCTGCCGCCGCCGATCTCCCAGCCGTTACAGACGATGTCGTAGGCCCTGGCCCGCACCTTGCCCGGCTCGGTCTCCAGGAGAGGCAGGTCTTCATCCAGGGCTGAGGTGAAGGGGTGATGCATGGCATTCCACCGTCCCTCCTCCTCGTTCCATTCCAAGAGAGGAAAGTCCAGCACCCAGGCAAAAGCCAGCAGGCTATCGTCCCGCAGGCCCAACCGCTGGCCCATCTCCAGCCTCAAGCCTCCCAGGGCCTCGGCCACCACCTTGGGCTCGTCGGCGATGATGAGGATCAAATCGCCCGCCTCCGCCTCAGTACGAGCGAGCAGGCCCTCGATCTCCGCCTGAGAAAGGAACTTGGCAACGGGCGACCGCACCGACAGACCTGGCTCAACCAGCAGCCAGACCAGCCCCTTGGCACCGCGCTTCCTGACGAACTCGCCCAGTTCGTCCAACTGGCGGCGGCTGTAGTCGGCGCAGCCGGGGACGCGGATGGCCTTCACCTGGCCCCCTTCGGCCACCGCCTGGCGGAAGACGCGAAACTCGCTTTCGGCTACCAGATCGGAGAGAGCGATCAAGGGCAGGCCGAAGCGCAGGTCGGGCTTGTCGCTGCCGTAGCGCTCCATGGCCTCTTGATACGAAAGCCGGGGAAAGGGCTTATGCAGGATGCTTTTTCCCGTCTCGGCGGACAGCGCTTCCACCAGAGCGATGAACAGACCCTCCACGAGCTGCAAGACATCCTCGCGATCTACGAAGGACATCTCGATGTCCAGTTGGGTGAACTCTGGCTGCCGATCGGCCCGCAGGTCCTCGTCGCGGAAACAGCGGGCGATCTGGAAGTATCTCTCAAAGCCGGCCACCATGAGGAGCTGTTTGATCTGCTGAGGCGATTGGGGCAGAGCGTAGAACTTGCCCGGGTGGACGCGGCTGGGCACCACGTAGTCACGGGCCCCCTCCGGTGTGCTCTTGATGAGGACGGGCGTCTCGATCTCGACGAAGCCCTTTTCATCAAGATAGTCGCGGATAAACTTGATCACCTTGTGGCGGAGGATGAGATTCCTCTGCATGCGTCTCTTGCGCAAATCCAGATAGCGGTATCGCAGGCGCAGGGCCTCGTCCACTTCGTCGTCTCTGTTTATGTAAAAAGGCGGCGTCTCAGCCGGATTAAGTATCTCCACCGAGTTGGCCACCACCTCGATCTCGCCCGTGGGCATGTCCGGGTTGGTCAGCCCATCGGGCCGGCGGCGCACCAGGCCACGAACGCGGAGCACGTACTCACCCCTGGCCTGGGAGGCCGTGGCGTGAGCTTCCGCTGAGACCTCGGGGTTAGCGACGACCTGAGTGATCCCCTCTCGGTCCCGCAAGTCTATGAATATCAACCCGCCGTGGTCGCGGCGGCGATTCACCCAGCCGGCCAGGGTCACTTCCTGGCCCACGTGCTCGGCCCTCAGCTCGCCACAGGTGTGAGTCTTCAACATGCCGTATTCCTTCCTGCTCCTACTTTGGACGGTATTATACTACTAGGAAGGGAAAAAGACAAGCCCCAATCCCAGTAGATCACAGAAGCTCGCAGCGGATCGCCAGAGCCGCTGCCCACCTGCTGGATCTGGCGCTTGTTCTGAGCCTGCCGAAGGGATCCAGCAGGAGCAAATTGAGATCTACTGAATCTCCTCAATCTTTCCTTGCACTTTTGTTGGGCCTGGGGTATAATCACAACCGCAATGTCTAGGCGTGATGAGGGCGCTACTGGAGGAGGTATTAGCGTGAAGAACATCGTCTTCTTCGACCTGGAGACTCAGCGGAGCTTCCAGGAGGTGGGAGGCCGGCACAACATCCCGCACCTGGGCCTTTCGGTGGCGGTGACCTATTCGACGGCCGATGGCGAGTATCACCACTACACCGAGGAGACCGTGGCCGATCTCATCGAGGAGCTGAAGGCGGCGGATCTCGTCGTCGGCTTCAACGTGGTACGCTTCGACTACGAAGTGCTGAGAGCCTACACCGACTATACCCTCCGTCAGCTCCCGACGGTGGACATGCTAGACGATATCTACCGAACCCTGGGCTTCCGCCTTAGTCTGGACGCCTTGGCCAGCGCCACTTTAGGGGCCGGCAAATCGGCTGACGGCCTGCAGGCCATCCGCTGGTGGCGCCAGGGCAAGATGAAGGAGCTTTTCGATTACTGCCAACAGGACGTAGAGGTCACAAGACAGCTCTACGAATTCGGCAGACAGAACAAGTACGTCCAGTATCGGGACCGGCAGTGGAGGATGAGGAGAGTGCCGGTGAATTGGTGAGGGGCGCAGCCTTCCCTTTTCGCTGTGATGCCGATTGTGGTAGAATATAAGGCGATGGCCCAGTGGTAGAGAAACGCGCTTTTGCAGCCCTTCTGGAGGAATGCGCCGTGAGCACAAAAGTGGCTGAATTGACAGTGGACGAATTCAAGCAGATCATCGAGGAGGCAGTGGAGAGGAAACTGTCAGAGATGCTGGGTAACCCAGACGCAGGGCTCGAATTGCGCCCTGGATTTGAGTAGCGGCTACGTCGCTCACTGGCCTACGTGGCAGCCGGGGGCAAGACGCTCTCATTGGAAGAAATCACTGCCTATGCCGATTGGGCTCCTGTGACCCTTCGTTAGCAAGCTTAGAACAAGAATCGGCCTTTTGCAGCGCAGCAATGGAAGGAGAGTAGAATTGAGAAGCCATCATGACGAGTCACTGTCTCATCGAACTCTCCATCCCAGTAGACGAAATCAGCGCCCAATCGGCGTGCGAGAAGTCCA
>JAUWYT010000313.1 GCA_030615705.1 Chloroflexota bacterium | reverse complement strand
CCTTCCTCCACCCATTCCTCGATCTTGCTCAATAGAGATTCTTGCTTGGCCATTGTGTTCCTCCTCTCTTTCAAAAAAAGCGGCCCCTTTGCATTCATATTAAACCACAAAGGGGCTGCCATTACAAGAGCAAAAGCTGCCAAAAACTGCCAATCGAGTATCCGTTCAGGTGGGGAACCCTTGCGAAGGTTTGGCAGTAACTTTCAGGCCAAAGGCGCCTGTGCCTATCGGGAATCAGGCCATTGCCAAGGCTACTCGCAACCTTCGCAAGGGTGGCTGACGAGGCGCTAAACCTGAGTCCTTCGCTGAGCCTCCCGCTCCATCTCTTCCAGCGCCCTGGCAATGCCTCGAATGGCCCGGCGGCGGGCTCGATTGAAAGTGCCCTCGCCGACGTAGAGCTTGGCCATGATGTCACGGTTCAGCTCCCCCAGCATGTAGGCGTCGTGTAAGATGACGTACTGGTGCCACTCCCGAGTGGGGGGCGAGGGCTGTGGGCCGGACGGCTTTAATTTCTCCAGGGCAGTGGTCAGCACCTCCTGCAGGGCCTTGCCCCGGTCGAGGTGGGTGACGAAGGCGCGTTCCTGGACATCCAGATGTGACTCGACGATGCGCAGTTGGGCCAGCTTGTGCTCGCCCAGATAGGCGTAATCGTACAGATGTCGCAGGGCGTCCTCAACCAGGGAGATTGCTTCCCTCTCGCCCACTCCCTCCAGAATCGGCGGCTTTGACTCCAGCATCTCTTGAATCCTGAGCCTCAGCTCCCTCTCCCGCTCGCGGAACTCCGTTACCAGGGCATCTATCTGGCGCACGCTTTTCTCCTGCAGGCGGACGCTGTGCACCACGCCGGCCACCCTCTCTGCCAGGTTCTCCAGCAAGTCAAAGTCGTCCTCGGTGTAGCCGATCCGCATTGCCTTCGGGCCTAGAACGACGGCCCCTATTTGTTCGCCCCCATAGTGCATGGGAACCAGCAGAGCCATGCCTTCGAGCTTCGGGGACCTCACGGGAAGGGACAGGACAGTTATCTCGTCTGCGGCCAATCCTTCGGCAGCGAAACGATCGCCCCGCAGGTCCGTCGGGTGGGCAGCGACGATGGCAAAGCCCTCCGCCTCCTGTAGGGCGATGAAGCCCTTGCTGGCCCCCAGGGATCGGCAAAGGGCCTGGATAATGACCTGCAGTTGGCCTGGCAGATCATGGCCAGGGGCGGCCTCGCGGGCGAAATCCCGCAGGTTGGCCCTCACCTCGCGGTACTGCCTTCGATAGAAGAGCCGGTCCAGGTAGGTCCGAGCCCAATCGTAAAGAGAGTGGGAGACGGTGGCCAGCATAATGATGAAAATGAAAGCGATGAAGGGGACGCCGTAAACGATGTAGGAGATGAAGGTGACCAGCAGGTAGAAGCTGGTTACCAGGCTGATGGCCAGGAAGGTGTACAGGAAGTCCAGCCCGATGGCCCGCCCCTCGATCAAAGCGTTGTAGCGAGCTACGCCGTAGCCGAGGAGGGCCATCCCCACACCCAGGCTGAGGGTGCCTACTAATGTAGGTGTGTCCAGGCCTAGCCAGATGGATAGGTTAGCATAGGCCGCAACCAGGAGCGCCAACGAGGTGGCCCAAAGGAGCATGGTGAGCTGTTGCCTGATAGTGGGGCTTCTGGCCTGTTTCCAGCTCAGGTAGAGGTTACGGAGGGAGAGGGCGGGGGCCGCGATCAGGGAGAGGCCGAAGAGAGGGAAAAGGGGGCCGGGACGCAGGGCGCTGTGGTAGATGAGCGGTTTGATCGTCGCACCGGCGAACACCCAGGGGGTATAGGCTTCCATGGCCACGAAGTTCAGGGTCAGCAAATAAACGAGAATGACCAGCGGACGCTGTTTCCTGGCCAGCCTGCTCGGTAGGAAAGAGACGCTCAAGTGGAACCAGAAGGGGGCGGCGAGCGCAGCGCTCCAACCCCACCACCAGGGTAGAGCGGCCTGCTCTGGTGAGATGTTGATGTAGGTCAGGGTGTTCAGGAAGGAGCCGGAGAGGGACCAGAGGGTGGCGCTGGCCAGCCAGGAGATCTTGCTGCGCGGGCTGCGGGTGACGATGTAGAAACCCAGCCACAGCGAGAGGGCCAGGCAGATGAAATTGACGATGGACGTCAGGGTGAATAGGATCCATTCCACGATTTCGATGCCCTCCGACTGTAAGTCATCCCGGTAGATGACAGTATAGCAGATTTCGGCGGCTTTGGCAACTGCTATTGCCGATATCGCTCCAAAGTGGTATAATAGAGCCAGCAAGAAAGGGAGTGACCGTATGAGGAAACACCCGATTTTAGGCGACGTCCGCCCCTACAACTTCATAAGCCCCGAGGGGCGCGAGGTGACCGCCTGGATGAGCGTCGAGCGGGACCACCGGCTGGGGGCACTTCTCATCGAGGCCGTGAACGGGGAGAGCACAGGGCAATTCGTCTACGGCATCCCCAAGATCCACTATCCCTATCGGCGGGACAAGGAGATTGACCTGGAGAACGTCACTCCCGATGACATCGTCCTGCCCACTTGCTACGAGAGGGTGCTCCTGCGTCAGAAGGTTGACGGCACGAACGTCACCTGGTTTGCGCTGCTCGACGGCAAGGGCGAGATGGTCGAGATCATCCCCAAGACCCGCCAGGCCGT
>JAUWYT010000234.1 GCA_030615705.1 Chloroflexota bacterium | reverse complement strand
CGACGACGTTTTCCGGACAAAACTCGCTGGCCCGCTGGTCAGTCACTTTGCAGATCCTGACCAGTTGGTGAAAGTCCTGGCTTGGATCGTTAGGCTCGGTGCCAGCTACGAAGATCTCCGTCCGCCGCCTGGGACAGACCTCGCTGGGCTTAGCTCCTGAGAGAGCGCAGATCTCCGCTGTGACGATACCTGAGGGCCTGGCGAAATCGCGGGGCGGCATGCCGGCCAGGGCCTCCTCCATGAAATTGTGCCAGAGGAAGCCGGCTCCCCCGGCACCGGCGACGCACTTCATAGGGGAATTGTCATTGTTGCCCATCCAGACGCCGCATACCAGGTCCGGGGTGTAGCCGATGGTCCAGGCGTCGCGCCAATCGTCGGTGGTGCCTGTCTTGACGGCAGCGGGTCGGCTGAGCTTCAGCACGCTGTCTAGCCCAAAGGCTGGCGTGCGGGCCTGGTTGTCGGCGAGGATGTGGGTGATGAGGTAGGCGTGCTGAGGAGAGATGACCTGCTCCCCTTGGGGAACCTGGTATTCGTCAATGATGCGGCCCTCGCTGTCCTCAACACGCGCGATAGCCACTGGCGGGACGCGCATTCCTCCATTGGCAAAGGCGGCGTAGGCACCAACCATTTCAAACAGGGTCACATCGCCCCCGCCCAGGGTCAGGGACAGGCCGTAATCGGGGCGATCGAGGGAGGTTATCCCCAGGCGGTGGGCCGTGGCCAGCATCTCCGGCAGGCCCACAAACTGGAGGGCCTTCACCGCAGGGACATTGTAGGAACTTCCCAGAGCCGTGCGCAAAAGAACCGGCCCATGGAACTTATCGTCGTAGTTGGTGGGCTTGTAAGGTGGATTGGCCCCGTCGGGGAACTCCGTCGGGACGTCCCAGATGAGGGTAGCTGGCGTCCAGCCCTTCTCGAAGGCAGCTACGTAAGTGATGGGCTTGATAGAGGAGCCGGGCTGACGAAGCCGCAAGGCGACATTGACCTGGCCGTCTATCTCCTCGTCGAAGAAATCCACGCTGCCCAACATGGCCAGGATCTCGCCCGTGTCGGGCTTCAGGGCCACCAAAGCCGCGTTGGTGACGTGCTTCTCGGCGAGGGTCTGGATGTGTTCCTCAGCCACCCGCTCGGCGATGGCTTGCAAGCGAGGGTCCAGGGTGGTATATACCCTGAGCCCTCCCTTGTAGAGTGCTTCGGCTCCGTACTTCTGCTCCAGCAGTTGGCGCACGTACATCACGAAATGGGGGGCACGGATGGGGAAACGCTGGGGGACGTACTCCAACCTCGCGGCTTTGGCGGCCTCGGCCTGGGCTGGCGTGACGTAGCCAGCCTCCACCATCAGTTGCAGCACCACGACCTGACGTCCCTTGGCAGCATTGGGATTCACGTAGGGGTCGTAGAGGGCTGGCGATTGGGGCAGGCCGGCCAGGAGGGCTGCCTCCGCCAAGCCTAATTGGTCCGCCGATTTACCAAAGTAGGTCTCGGCGGCGGCTTCGATGCCGTAGGCCAGGTTGCCATAGAAGATTTCGTTGAGGTAAATCTCCAGGATGGTATCTTTAGGATAGCGGCGGGTGATCTCAGCAGCCAGAATTGCCTCTCTGACTTTGCGAAAAAGAGTGCGCTGAGTCCGCTCTGCGGGGGAAAGGAGGACGTTGCGGGCCAGTTGTTGGGTGATAGTGCTAGCGCCTGAGACGACCTCCCCCTCGGTTACGTTCTGCCAGATGGCCCGGGCGATGCTCAGGGGGTCAAAACCGGGGTGTTGGTAGAAATGCTTGTCCTCGGTGGCTACGGTGGCCTGGATCAAGTAGGGCGAGATGCGTTCCAGAGGTACTTTGGTGCGTCTGCCCCACCGGGGATCAAACAGTTCGTAGAGGAGTCCCCCCTGGCGATCGTAGATCTTGGTGCTTACGAAGGCTGCTGAACGGGCTCCCAGCTCATCTGGCGTGGGCAGGCTCAGGGCGATATGGGCGTAGGCAATCAGGCCAACTCCGAAGCCGGTGAAGAAGAGAATCACAAAGACCACGGATGTGGTAATGAAGGCTTTGACCAACAAAGGTGTTGGTTGCCCCTTTTTCTTCGCTGTACCTGATTTTCTCATCGAAGCGTCGGCTTTGCAGGGTGTTCTATTCATACATACATACTTACCTGGTGTGCTGCTTTAAAGACGCATCATAGAGGTCAAAAGTTCCCTCTGAACGCGAAAACGCCGTGGGAGACGAAAACGTCGTAGCTGTAATCTGGATCCCTCGCTGGAATAGTGCACCCCTTCGGCTGGGACGATGAGGCTGTTCGAGACACACTGATTATGCCATGAAAGCGCGGTCAACTGCAAGAGGCCGCGCTTTCGTGGTGGCTACCGCCGTTTAGGTGCCCGGCACTTTGGTCCATAACTTCAAGAGCCGCGAGCGTCAGCGAGGCACTGAAGCGTCCCGCTGCAGGTAGCATGGGGAAGTGCCAGGCACCTCAGAGAGCCCGGGTGAGAATCTCCCGCATCTCGTCGGGGGTGAGCTGGATCGGGTTACCCTTCATACTGCTGGCAACGGAGGCTTTTTCGATCAGCACCGGAAAGTTATCCGGCGTCACCCCATAGGAAGCCAACGAGGGAATCCGCAGCGCGTCGCACAGTTCCTGCACCCAGGCCACGCCATCGTCGGCGGTGGCCCTCTCATTCCCGGTCAGGATGCGGGCGATCTCGTCGTAGCGCCGCAGCGCTTCGCTCTCTGGAAATCGCTCCTGCAGAGCGCGCACGTTGACCGCCATGACGTGGGGCAAGAGACTCGCACACACAGCGCCGTGGGGCGCGGGGAACACGCCTCCAATCGGCCCGGCAAAACCGTGCACCGCCCCCAGCTTGGCGTTGGCCAGAGCCAGCCCACCGAAGAGGCTGGCCAGCGCCATGTCCTCACGGGCCGCCGCATCGTCGCCGTGCTTGGTTCGGCCCTGCTCACCACAAGCGTAGGCACGGCGAAGCGAGCGGGCGGCGCGGCGCATCCCATCCCGGCACAGGGCGTCCGTCAGCGGGTTGGCCCGGTTCGAGACGTAGGGTTCCATGACTTGCGTGAGGGCATCCAGACCAGTGCTGGCCGTCACCTCCGGCGGCATACTGTAGGTGAGTTGGGGATCCACCAGTGCCAGGCGCGGCAGCATCAGCGGGCTGCGCAGGCTGACCTTCACGCGGTGCTCGGGCGAGGCCAGCACCGCGTTGCGGGTCACCTCGGCGCCGGTACCGGCCGTGGTCGGGATAGCGATGTAGGGCGCTGAAGGTCGGACGAGCGGCTGCCCCTGTCCGATGACTTCGAGATAGTCGAGGGGATCGCCGCCGTTGGTCAGCAGGGCGGCGACAGCCTTGCCGGTATCCAGGGCGCTCCCGCCGCCGAATCCGATGACCAGATCGCAGCCCGCCTCCCGGGCCCGCTGGGTGCCCAGGCGAGTCACCTCGGCGGTCGGCTCACCAGCCACGGAGAAGGTGATGGCCTCAATCCCCTGCGCGGCCAGCAAGTCGAGCAGCGGCGTGGCGCGTGCGGGCTTGCGGCCCGTCACCACCAAGGCCCGGCTCCCCATCTCCGCCGCGAGCGGCCCCACCTCGCGCAGCGTGCCCGCCCCGAATATGATGCGCGTAGCGGTGGCAAACTCGAAGCGCCTGTCCTGAGCAGCGTCGTGAGCCCTTTGTCCCTGGGCCAAAGGACCAGGGGCCTGTCGAAGGGCAGTGTCGAAGGGCATGGGCTCCTCCTTAGAAACCAGGTTTCTTCGAGAAACCTGGTTTCTCGCTTTACCCCCAACCCGCGTCATCGGGAAAGACGTTGGCGTACTTGACACTGTGGCGCGGCTCGGCCATCATCTCGGCG
>JAUWYT010000151.1 GCA_030615705.1 Chloroflexota bacterium | reverse complement strand
CCTAAATTCCCCAACTGTCGCGTGGTCACGACCAAAGCGCCGCTTGCTATCGAAGACATCATTCAGGATTACCCACATTTCAAGGAAGAGGCGGATAGCTATGAGTCGGGCCGCATTCGATCCTGGTTGGGGGTGCCGCTGATGGTGAAGGATCAGGTCATCGGCATGATCGCCCTGGATCGGGCGGAGGTGCGTCCTTATACCTCTGAGGAGTCCCAACTGGCAATGGCCTTCGCCAACCAGGCGGCAATAGCCATCGAGAATGCACGGCTGTACGAGGAGGTCCGGAAGGAGCTCGCCGAGCGCAAGCGGGCGGAGCAGGCGCTGCATGATCTAATCGAGATCATGCACTTCACGGAGGGCGTGTCCACGAAGATACACGGCCTGCTGGACGAGGCTGAGACCTACAAGACCGTGAAGGAGGAGTTTGCGAAGTCGAAACGGTACACTGCGAGCATCCTGTTGTTGACGGATGACGGATCGAAGCTTAGGATCGTGGAAACGTCCTTACCTTCCGGGCAGTTGAAGGCGGGAGAGAAGGCGACTGGGCTCCGGCTGAAAGGGTTCAAGATCGACCTGGACAAGTCCAGCATCTACAGTCAGGTGGTAAGAGAGGGAAAAACCCTCCAGGTCAACATTAGCGACATAATGGGCGAATTGTTTCCGCGACCGCTAGCCTACCTGATATCAAAGACTATGGGCTACGAGAGGGCGCCCTCCATCGTTACGCCGTTGAAGCGGCGTGGAAAGATCATAGGCGCCCTCGGCATGACTTCCACCGAACCAGCCGAACTCTTCATTCCGTCAGTGAGAAACCTCGCTCAGCACATTTCAAATGCCTTGGAATTGGCCCGTGAATACGCCGAGCGCAAGCGGGCGGAGGAGGCGCTGCGGAAGCGGACGCACGATCTCGGCGAGCGGGTCAAGGAACTTGATTGCCTCTATGGCATTTCCAGCCTTGTTGAGAAGCCCGGCATTTCGTTGGAAGAGATCCTTCAGGGAACTGTCGATCTCATCCCCCTCGCCTGGCGGTATCCGGAAGCCACCTGTGCCCGAGTCTTTATGGAAGGTCAAGAATTCAGGACGGAAAAGTTTAGAGAAACCGTCCTGAAGCAGGCCAGCGACATCACTGTGCATGGCGAGCGAATCGGCTCTTTGGAGGTTTGTTACTTGGAGGAAAAGCCCGAAAGCGCAAAGGGACCTTTCCTGAAGGAAGAGAGAAGTCTGCTCAACGCGATTGCCGAGCAATTGGGACGCATCACCGAGCGCAAGCGAGCGGAGGAGGAGTTAGTACGTTTATCTAACGCTGTAAGGATGTCCACAGATAGCATCGTAATCAGTGATTTAGATGGAAGAATCATAGATGTAAATGAAGCTACCCTGAAAATGTACGGCACTAAAGACAAGAGGGATTTGATTGGAAAAGATACATTTGATCTTGTCGCTCTCGAAGATCGGGAAAAAGCATTTGCAGGGATGAAGGAAGTGATGGAAAAAGGATACGTGAAAGACCTAGAGTATCACATTGTCATTAAGGACGGCAGTAAAGTTCCTGCAGAGACGAGCTCAGCCATCATGAAAGATGCGAATGGCAAACCGATAGGATTTGTGGGCATAAGCAGGGACATCACCGAGCGCAAGCGAGCTGAGGAAGAATTGGCCCGTGTCGCCACCGAACTCCGCCAGCTCATTGAGACCGCGAACGCGCTGATCTTCGGTGTCGATGCGAATGGACTGGTCAACGAGTGGAATCAGAAGGCGGCCGAGATCACCGGTTACAGCAAGGACGAAGTGTTGGGACGCAGCCTGTTGGAGGATCTTATCGCCGAAGATTACAGGGTCTTGGTGAAAGAGGTGCGGGATAACGCACTGGCGGGCAAGGTGACCTCGAACTTTGAGTTTCCGCTCTACACCAAGGATGGGAAGCGGGTGGAGGTGCTGTTGAATGCCGCCCCGCGCCGCGATGCTTTCGGTAACGTCGTCGGCGTGCTCGGTGTGGGGCAGGACATCACCCACCTGAAGGAAGTGGATCATCTCAAATCGAAGATCGTGGCCAATGTCTCCCACGAGTTCCGCGCCCCCCTCGCCTCCATAAAGGCTTACACCGAGCTCCTCCTGGAGGAGTTGGATGAGGGCGATAGGGCCATGCGCCATCACTTCTTGACGGTCATAGACGAGGAGACAGATGCTTTGACGGCTCTGATCGACGATTTCTTGAGTCTCTCCCGGCTTGAGTCCGGGCGCTTCGAATTGAGCAAGAGTCCCCTCAACTTGCGTGAGGTCGTGGACTATGTCATCTCCCTCCCCAGCGTTCAGGCTCAAAATAGGGGGATTGATGTCAAGGTTGACATCCCCTCCGATCTACCCTCTATCCTTGCCGATAAGGAGTTGATGGTCAGTTTGATAAGGAACCTGGTCAGCAATGCGGTTAAGTTCAGCCACGAGGGCGCGGAGGTGAAGGTGAAGGCACGGGCAGAGGATGGCCAGCTCATCCTCAGCGTCTCCGATCAGGGAATAGGCATCCTCTCCGAAGACCTGCCTCACCTCTTCGAGAAGTTCCACCGGCTGCGATCGGCGACGGAATCAGGGATTGAGGGCACGGGCCTCGGCCTGACGCTGGCCAAGGAGGCGGCGGAGGCCCACGGCTGCAGGATCGAGGCGGAGAGCGAAGTGGGGGTGGGGAGTCGCTTCACCGTAACCCTGCCGATCATCCCGTCTGCTCAGGTGCCCGAAGGCTGTTAGACTTCACGCAATCTTCAGGCAAGTTTCACGCTGCCTTCACCCACAAGATCAGTTCGATAGGATATAAGCAGCAATGAAGTGATACCGATAGATTCTTGAAGAATACGCTATGGTCAGGCTCAAGCGGGTAGATCAACGGGTAACGCCTTCAGGGCCTATTGTCGATCGGAGGGAGAGGGTGGCGAAAGGCAAATTGCTCATCATCGACGATGATGCTAAGCTGGTGCAGGCACTTGAACTGTATTTAAGCAAGGCGGGATATGAGGTCATCACCGCCGCCGATGGGCTTGAGGGGCTGCAGGAGGTGTACGCCCATCGGCCGGATCTCATAATCCTGGACATAATGATGCCCAAGATGGATGGTTGGAAGGCCTGCCGTCGCATCAGGGAGGTATCGGATGTGCCCATCATCATGCTCACCGCGCGGGGGCAGGAGTATGACAAGGTGAAGGGGCTGAAGCAGGGGGCGGACGACTACGTGGCCAAGCCCTTCGGCCTGAAGGAGTTGGCGGCCAGGGTGGAGGCCGTCCTGCGCCGGACCAGGTTGCCACCGCCCACCGAGGGGGCTGTCCTCTACGCCGATGAGGAGCTGGTGATAGATTCCGAGAGGTGGGAGGTCAGTCGAGGGGGGGAGCCTTTGGAGCTGACGGCGACGGAGCGGCGGCTGCTCTTCTATTTGGTCCATAATGCCGGCCGGGTCCTCACCCACAGGCAGCTTTTGGAGAGGGTTTGGGGGCCGGAGTACATTGATGAGGTGGACTACGTGAAGCTCTACATCTGGCGCCTGCGGCAGAAGATAGAGGAGGATCCCAGCCAGCCGAGGTACATCCTCACCGAGCGAGGGATCGGCTACAAGTTTGCGAAGAACCCATAGTTGCGCAGTTTTCGCCTAAATCCCCGCGGAGCACCCTTTGCAGGCGACTGCGTAGCTCCTAAATAGGTTAGGCGAGCGCCTTATTTAGAGGGCCCTGGAAGATTTCTCTTCCAAGGCCCTTTGTTTTTTGGCCTAAGACTGTCTGCAAACCACCTGTGCTCCTAATTCAGGCGAATTACTAACCGATTTTTAACCTCTTTGTTACTTGGTGTAAACCTTGGTGTGCTATAATTTCACAATGATAACTAGGTCGAGGAGAGCTCCAGTGGCAGCCAAGAGGATCATGGTGATAGACGACGATGCGAATATCCGCTCGGTGCTCAAGTACCGATTGGAGAAGGAGGGCTACTCTGTGCTGCTCTCCGGGGATGGCGTGGATGCTGTGGAGAAGGCCAAATTGGAGCGGCCTAACCTGATAATCCTGGACCTGGCCTTGCCCCGACTGGATGGCTTCGGGTTTATGGAGCGGCTGAGAAGCGATGCTGAGACCAAGGCCATCCCCGTCATCGTCCTCACCGCCTACAGGTATGAGGAGAACCGCAGAAAGAGCCTTGAGCTGGGAGCAGTGGAGTTCGTTCCCAAGCCCTTCAGCCCTCGCAAGCTGGTTGCCGACGTGGGGAGGATTCTGGGCCTTGTGAGGAGGGTTCTGGTTGTGGACGACGATGAGGGTGTCAGAGACCTGCTTGTCCGGCTATTGGAGGCGGAGGGCTTTGTCGTTGACATTGCCGATGATGGGCTGAAGGGGGTGGACAAGGCCCTGGTCCATGACTATGACCTGATCCTCATGGACAACCGGATGCCGGGGTGTGGGGCTGATGAGGCCACCAGGCGCATCATGGCCGAGAAGCCTGGTCAGAAGATCATCATCGTCACCGGCAGCCCGATGGATGAAGGCCTAGAACGAGCTCTGAAAAACGGAGCTTTCGCTTGCTTATCTAAGCCTTTTGATGTTGAAGATGTGAGAAGAATAGCACGAGAGTGTTTAAGATAAAGGGGACACAACGAGGGCAAAATGGAAATAAGGGAGTATTTGCAGATTCTGAAGCGCCGAAAATGGGTGCTTATCTTGACCCCTCTGGTAACATGCGCCGTGGTTAGTGTTGGAACCTATCTAATGCCACCAACTTATTCGACTTCCGCCACACTGCGTGTTGCTCAGGCACACAGTGGGTTGATAGAGTATGCGGACTACATGCACGTTGAGCGCTTAATGAACACGTACGTGGAGATTCTGCGAAGTCGTCCCATACTTGAGGAGGCGATCGAAAGGCTTGATCTCAGTATGATGCCCGAGGATCTGGCGGAGAAAATCAAGGTCGAAGTGTTGGCTGAGACTGAACTCGTGAGAATCAGCGTTGGAGACGGCAACCCCGGGCATGCTAGAGACATCGCTAATACCCTGGCCACCTTGCTTATCGAGCAAAGTCAGAGCTTATACTCTGGAGGAGGCAAGAGCGCTCGAGAAATCTGGCAAGAGCAGCTCAAAGTGATAGAGGATAATCTAGAGCAAGATAGGGCGAATCTACAGAGCTTAATGAACAGAGCTGCCAGTGCGCAGGGAGAGATCGATGCTTTAAGTAATAAGATCACGCTCGGGGAGG
>JAUWYT010000320.1 GCA_030615705.1 Chloroflexota bacterium | reverse complement strand
CTTAAGCCAGGTGCTGGGCTGTGATACCCAGAAAGGAGACGATAGATGGCCCAGCGGCTTGGGAAGCCAGCAGTGAGGGGCATCCCAGCCAGGGATAGACCGCCCAGTATGAGGCCAGCCGTTGAAAGAGGCAAATGCCTGGCCACTCCACCCAAGCGGTGTCCTGAGCCTTGTCCTGAGCCCTTTGTCCCTGGGGCCAAAGGACCAGGGGCCTGTCGAAGGGCTGTCGAAGGGTCAACGAAGGAATCGCTTCCGGTACGGTGACGCACCACGGCCAGCCCCATGGCCGTTAACATCAGGCCCACGGAGCGATGTGTAACCTGCAAAAGGGCAGCGGCAAGAGCAGAGGGGGAAGCAGTCCCTAAAGCCACCAAAGTGCACCCCATGTCGCTCAAGACAGCGTAACCCAGGAGGCGACTGAAATCCCGCTGGGCGAAGGCTAAAAGCCCACCAACCGTGGCCATTAAGAGGCCACCCAGGCGCAGGAGATGAAAGACTTGTGGATCTTCAGACAGCCAGGGGTAGGATTGCAGGAGATTCAGCATCAACAAAAGCACAACGGCGTTGGCCACGGTGAGAACGAAGGCGGCCACCATAGGCGGGGCATCTACGGCCACGGCGGAGACCCAACCGTGAAAGGGCACCACCGCCAGAAGGATGGCGAATCCTATTGCCAGTAGAACTGTGGCGTAACGGAGGAGGGCCAGATTGTCGAGGTTGACGGCCTGGAGGTCTATCAGCCAAGGGGTTATCAGCAGAGGGGGAATAGCCAGGCTCACCATGACCAGGTACTGGAGAGCCCCACGCCTTGGGCCCTCTCTATCGCCCTGGATGATGAAGACAGCAACAATGCTTGCTATCCACAAGAAAAGAACCGCGAAGAGGAAATGGCGGATCATGACCGCCGCGCCGACCAGGCTCAAGATGATCAAGCCCAAAGGGAAAAACAGGCGGCCCTGGGATATGCGCCAGGCAAAGAGGAAGGCAACAGCGGCCATCAGGTAAATGAAACCCAAAGTGGAGCAACCGGCAAGCTCCAGGGCAAACTCTCGTCCCAGCACCATCATCGGCTCGCCCAGGGCTACCTTCCAGCCAAGCACCGAAGTTAGGCCAGGAACTGAGAGCGGGCGGTCGAGGGGCAAGCGCCAGCAGAGGCTAGCCATAACTAACGTCGTAGCCAAAGCGAGAGAGGCGGCAAGTAGCGCCCAGCGTCGTAAGAGATAGACCACAGGGGCCAAAGTCAAAGGCAAGACGATTAGGAACAGAGGGCCAGCTAACATCTCCCCCTCTCCCCTGCTGTCAATTCAGATCCCGAGGCTGCGCCCTGTCCTGAGCTTGTCGAAGGGCGCCGTCCTGAGCCCTGTCCTGAGCCCCTCGGCTCCGCTCGGGATAAACTGCGTCGAAGGGCTGTCGAAGGGGTGAGATAGGCAATGGCTAGAGCGATGAGGAAGTTAGCTATCCCCAAGAAGCCGGCCACACTCAAGCTGTGCTCCAGCGCGGCATAAAACAGCTCGAAGCCGGTGATAACGGTGAGAAGCCCCATGCCAGCTTTCAGCGGTTCCTCGGTTAGCATCAGAACCAACAGGCCCAGCGAGGCCAGCCAGTAGCAGGCAAAGCCGATGTCCGACGGCACCTTGGGCAAAGAGTAATATTTTGACAGACTGTAGACAGCCAACCCCACGAAGAGGGCGGCCAAAAGGCGAAAGGAAAAACCCGCAAGCGAGGCTCCTCCCCTAATTGCACGGAGGGGCGAGCGGCCGTTCTCAGCAGCCTCCTGCTCTAATATCGGTCCCTCCTTCGACCCCTCGACAGGCCCCTGGTCCTTTGGCACTTGTCCTGGACCCTTTGTCCCTGGGCACTTAGTCCTGTACCCTTGGTCCTCTGGCCCAAGGACAGAGGGCGGCCTGAGTACAGGGCCAAAGGACCAGGGGCGACAAGTACAGGGCCCAGGGACAAAGGGCTCGGGACGACGCGGGCTCAGGACTCCGTCCCCGCTCACGCCGACAGGGCGAGCCGTTAGGTATAGGACGACACATACCAGAGCGCCGATGAGTACCTTGGTCAGGGCTACCTCGGGTTGGATGAGCCGAGTTAGCAAGAGGCCTACCAGGACGTACTGACCCAAGAGCGCTGCTAGCGAAAAGCGCCAATCCCTGATGACGACGATGAGGCTAGCTGTGATGACCAAACCGGCGATAGCCGGCGTGGCCGTAAGAAAAGAGAGTTTGGCTAAGACATCCGGTAAAGTAGGCACAGCTTCTCCGGTGCATCGCAATTCGTATTTTACTAACCCTGGGCCTCGTAGTGCAGGATTTATCCCCAATATCACCAAGGTTTTGCGCTGCATCACTTCGGGGCTGGATTTTAGCCCGTAGGCGATGTCCCGAGCCCTTTGTCCCTGGGCCCTGTACTTGTCGCCCTTGGTCCTTTGGCCCTGTACTCAGGCCGCCCTCTGTCCTTGGGCCAGAGGACCAAGGGTACAGGACTAAGTGCCCAAGCCCTTGGTCCTGTGGCCCAAGGACACAGGGGACAAAGGGTCCAG
>JAUWYT010000280.1 GCA_030615705.1 Chloroflexota bacterium | reverse complement strand
TGAGCGGCGGAGCAATGCGGATGACGTTGCCATACAGCCCCCCCTTCCCGATGAGCAGACCCCGATGCTTGGTGGCTTCGAACACCTGGAGGATCTCTTCGCCGGCCGGCTCCTTCTGCTCGCGGACCAGCTCCACGCCCTGCATCAGGCCCATCCCCCGCACATCGCCGACCAGTGGATACTTCTCCTTCAGCTCCTCTAACTTCTCTCGCAGGTAGTTGCCCACTACATGGGCGTTACTGGCCAGGTTCTCCTCCTCGATCACCTCTATCGTAGCCAGGGCAGCGGCACAGGAAACGGGATTCCCGCCAAAAGTGGAGATGGACAACCCCTCAAAGCTATCGGCCACCTCGACCGTAGCGACGGTAGCCCCCATCGGCGCACCGTTGGCTATCCCCTTGGCGCAGGTGATGATGTCTGGCGCCACGCCCCAGTGCTCGATGCCGAACCACTTTGTACCCGTCCGCCCGAAGCCTGTCTGCACCTCGTCGCTGATAAAGATCCCTCCATACCTGCGCACGATATCTACCACGATGGGAAAGTATTCAGGCGGCGGAGTGATGAAACCACCCACGCCCTGGATGGGCTCAGCGATGAAGGCCGCCACCCGACCGGAGGTCGTGGTTTGGATCAGTTCTTCGACATCGTAGGCGCACTCCAGGTCGCAGTCGGGGTACTCCCGGTTGAAGGGGCAGCGGTAGCAGTAGGCGTTGTGGGCGTGCTTGATGCCCAGGATTTGGGTGCCGCCGATGCGCCAATTGCCATGCCCGGTCAGAGCCATGCTCAGAGCTGAGCGCCCGCTGTAGCCGTGGCGCAGGGCGATGACCTCCTGGGCGTCGGTGTGAACCTTGGCCAGCATAATGGCCGTCTCGTTAGCTTCCGTGCCGCTGTTGGTGAAGAAGCTTTTCTGCAACCTTCCCGGCGCGATCTGAGCCAATTTCTCGGCCAGGTTCACCATGTTGGCGTGAGGGTAGAGGGTGGAGGTGTGTTGAAGGGTGCGCACCTGCTGGCAAACTCGTTCTGTGACCTTGGGATGGCAGTGGCCCACACTGACGGTGAGGATGCCGCCGAAGAAATCGAGATACCTCTGGCCGTCCACACCGTAGAGATGCTGTCCCTCCCCTCGTTCGAAGGCCAACGGCTCCTCGTAATAAGTGATCACGCTGGGGAAAACGTACTGCTCGTGCCTCTTCAGGATGTCTTGGACATTCATTGGCAGCTCCTTATGTACTTTGATGTGTGATGCGTGTTGGCTCTTCACGAATCACGTCAAATAGATAGCCAGCCAGGCCACCACCCCGACGCAAGCGGCAATCAAGAGGCCGGGGAGAAGCGTCCTCTTAAGAACCTCCCCCTCGCGTCCGGCCAGCCCGGCGGTGCTGCAGCCCACGATGATCTTGGCCGGGGCCAGCATGCTCCCCAAAGAGCCGCCCGTGGTCTGAGCAGCAAGGATGATGAAAACGCTGATCCCGACGAGCTCGGCGGCCTGCTTCTGCAAGGGGGCGAAGATGACGTTGGAGTTGGTGTTGGAACCGGTCATGAACGCGCCCAGCACCCCGATGAGGGGTGAGAAGAAGGGGAAGGCCGCTCCAACGCTTCGGCTGATGCCCTCGGCTAGAAAATAGGTCATGCCGCTGTGATCCATGCTCAGGGCCATGCCAACCAGGGAGGCGATGCCGATGCTAGAGGGCACAGCGCTCCTCAAGGTGTTGGCCGTGATCCTTCGCAGCACTCCTGCACTGTAGTGTCCGGTACGCCGATAGAGAAGGTAACCTATGATAGAAGTGTAAGCCAGCAAGGCCCCAGCGTGGCCGAAGATGCTGATGGTTCGCCCTGTTCCGGCCCCCGTTATCCAGCCGTAGGCCGTTTGGAGTTCCGGAAACCGAATACTGATCACTACGCTGTTGAGAAGCTGGTGAAGGGGATTGTAGAGCTCTGCCGCCGTGACCAGCACGATGAGGAGCAGATAAGGTGCCAAGGCCAAGGGCAACCCCAAGCGCCCTTCGTCGCCAGCCGCTGTAGGTGTTGCTGAAGCGGAGCGGTACAGAGGCAAGCGAGCCACCACTGCTCCTACCACGAGGCCAACCAGACCAGCCACGAAGCCGGCCAGATTCCAGAGGCCGTTGGTCGCCAACAGATACTGGGTTCCGCTCATCAGGGAGCCAATGATCAGGATGGCCGGCAGGCCGTGCCGAAGACCTTTGAGACCACTGTGAGCATGGGCGGCGGCCAGGCCACAACCGAAACAGGCCAGGCCCAGGAAGAGGGCCGACCAGGGAGCCAACTCCTGTCCGCCGAGTCCAGTAGCAGCGATGAGAGCCTGAAAAGACGATGCGATGTCGCCGAAAGTAACCGACCAGGAATGGCCAATAGCCGTAGCCACTACTGCCGTCGTCGGCTCGAAGCCCATGCCGATGAGCAGGGGGGCCACCACAGCGATGGGGACACCGAATCCAGCCACTCCCTGCAGGAAAGCACTGAAAACCCAGCTCAGGATCAAGAGCTGCATCACCCGGTCGCCGGTGAGGCGGAAGATGGCACGGCCTATGACGGCGATGGCTCCCGCTTCATCGACCACGTTGTAGAGCACCAGCGCCATCCAGATGATGTACAGGACGTAGATGGTGAGCAGCAAACCCTTGAGCTGGGAATAGGCCAGGAGCTCAGGTGTAGCGCCGAAAAAGGCTAAGGACACTACGATAGCCGTGAACCAGCCTACAGGGCCGGCCTTAGACCCACCCCAACGAAAGCCGATCATAAGGATCAGCACCACGATGATCGGCGATAGCGCCAAAAGCCAGTAGAGAGCGTTGAAAGGCAAAGTGTGCATTGGGAATAACCATTCAGCCAAGTCAGTCACCCAGACTTGGAGTAAAGAAGGAACTGGTGTGTCATTACGAGCGCAGCGAAGCAATCTCCTGCCAGGTTGGGGATTGCTTCGTCACTACGTTCCTCGCAATGACAGCCTGAGCGGTTACCAAGGGGATACGACTAGCAAGTCGAGTGGATGATCGCTGCCACCCTTTTCCCTTCGCCCCTCAGCTCGTTGTAACGCCTTACGGCCTGGGGCGTGGGTAGGATTTCGACAATGGGCATCGCCGCAATCTCCTCCTCTACCTGCACCATGTTGTCGTAGCCGGTTCCGATGATCAGCACGTCCGGCCCTTCCTCGAGCAG
>JAUWYT010000144.1 GCA_030615705.1 Chloroflexota bacterium | reverse complement strand
GGAGCGGGCGCAGCTTTTGGCTGCTCTGGAACGCGTTGACTACGTGATCATCTTCGAGGAGAGGACAGCGGAGAGGCTGCTGGCTGTATTGAAGCCTGAGGTCTATGTCAAAGGCGGGGACTGGGCCATCGAAGACCTGCCTGAGGCGAGAGCTGTCGCCGAATACGGCGTCCGGGTGGAGATCCTGCCCCAGGTGCCCAGCCGCTCCACGACGGACATCATCAAGACCATACTGACTCGTTACAGGGGAGACGAATGACGAGAGAGAGCCAGTTAGCAGAGGCTCCCCCATCCACCGAGGGCATCGCCAAGGCGGCCGGCATCCTTTCTTTAGGCAACGTAGCCAGCCGAGTATTGGGACTGGTGCGGGAGACCGTCAAGGCCGACCTCTTCGGGGCCAGCCCTGAGGTCAGCGCTTTCGTGGTGGCTGCCCAAGTGCCCACCATCATCTACGACCTCCTCATCGGGGGCCTGCTCAGCGCGGCCCTGGTGCCCGTCTTCAGTGACTACGCCTCGCCAGAGAAACGCCGGGAACTCTGGCACATCTTCAGTATAGTCGTCAGCTTAGCTGTTGTTATCCTGAGCCTTGTCGTTGTCCTCCTGGAGCTTTTCGCTCCCCAGGTGGCCTGGGTCTTGGGTGGTGGCTTCGACGCCCAGTTGCAAGCGGTGACCACCAAGATGATCCGCATCATCCTGCCGGCAGTGCTCTTCTTCGGCCTCTCTGGCATGGTCACCGGCTTGCTCTACACCTTGAAGCGCTTCACTTACCCAGCTTTCGGTGCCGCCATCTATAATGCCGGGATCATCACCTGTGCCTTGCTGTTAGCCGATAAGGTCAGTATCTACAGCCTGGCGCTGGGTATCCTGCTGGGAGCGATGCTCCAACTAGCCATCCAATTGCCGGATTTGCGCGACGTCAGGTTTGCCTTCTCTCTTGACCTCTCCCACCCGGCTTTGCGCCGCATCGTTGGCCTCTATCTGCCGGTGGTACTGGGCCTGGTTATCAGCCAGATAGGCATCGCGATTGACCGCAACCTGGCTTCGCGCACCGGCGGGGAGAGCATCGCCTGGATGCAATATGCCACCCGGCTAATCCAGCTTCCCATAGGCTTGGTGTCAGCGGCCATCTCTCTAGCCATCCTGCCGACTCTGTCGCAATATGGCTCAACAGAGCCTAGCGAGCAAGACCCAGTTTCCAATCTCCAATCTCCAATTTCCAACACACTCTTGCCCTGGGCCTCAAGATGGTGCTGGTGGCCATCATCCCAGCCGCTATCGGCCTTTTCGTCCTGGCCGCACCCATCGTGGCCCTCGTCTATCAGCACGGCAACTTCGACACCTATGACACCGTTCAAACGACCCTGGCCCTCCGCTACTACCTGCTGGGCTTGACCTTCGCCGCCATTGATCTGCCTCTGGTTTTTGCCTTCTATGCCCGAAAGGACACCTTAACTCCGGCCCTGGTGGGAGTGCTGGGGGTTGTCGTCTACTTAATACTAGCCCTGTCTCTGATCCGCCCCCTGGGTATGATCGGGCTGATCCTGGCTAACTCCGCTCAGCTCACCATCCACGCCTTAACCATGCTTGCCCTTCTCCAGCGACGCATGGGGGGCTTAGGTGGACATGGGATAACGGCTCTCGCTCTCAAAACCCTCTTCGCTTCGCTGGTGATGGGAGGGATAACCTACCTGGCTCTCAGCGGACTGCAAAGAGTGCTCGATGTCAGGACCCTTGTGGGCAAATTCATCATCGTCAGCGGGGCAGGCGGTCTAGGCTTGGCTACATACCTGGGAATGATGGTCCTCCTGCGGGTGGAAGAGGCGAGGTTGGTTCGGGAGATGATCTGGCGAAAGGTGCGCCCCTCTGGCTGATTATTCGCACTTTGAAGTTGTGGTCAAGGTGTGGTATAATAAGATTGGCAACTAGGCTGATTAAGGTAGCAAAGTCTGGCTTGAGTGGGTAAGAGGTCTGGGGAGGAGAAACAGATGCTCATCGAACAAGTGGCGCAGAGATTGCAAACCAAGCCTGAGGTTCTCGAAAGGGAAAGCCTCAAACTATACCTCGAAGAGAAGCTGCGAGTTGTTGAATCGGAATTGTTCCTGTTAGCTCATAGATACGGGGTCAGAGACGTAACAGAACTCGATGAGATGATAAGACAAGGCGAATTTCATGAGGACGAGGCTTTCGAGGACTATTTCAATTTCGACTACCTCGAACACGAGAGGGATAAGCTCTTGCAGGTGTCGGAGGAGCTTTGACAACCTCACTCACCATCACCGACTACCAGTCTAAGAGATCTGGGTTGAGGATGAATTGGAGGCAAGAATATGGCTAAGAAATCGCGTCGCGCCAAGAGACGTGCGAAGAAGACGAGAAGCAAACCTGCAGTCAGACCGAAGCGGCCAGCATCGGCGCCAAGCCCAACTGTCGCGAAGGAAACGAGAGCACTGACGGAAGAGAAGGCGGCAGAGCTCGCTGAAGAATATCGCTACGTGTTCTCTGACCTGAAACGGATCGCTGTCTTGGCCGGGGCAATGTTCGCTGCGCTGATCATTCTGTCCTTTGTGATCAGGTAAAGGTGCTCGAATTGGGTAGAAGCTTCAGCGTAGGTTCTGACAAGACACGACTAGGGGCAAGCACGATATACAAAGCTGCTTGCCCCTAGTCGTTCCCAAAATGCGCCTTGCGCAACGGGCAAAACCCAACGCTGTTCAGTTGAGCGCCGCCGGTCGAGTAGCACAGCGTATTGAGACCAAGGCGCTGGCTCGAACGCGATCAAAGCCTTTGGAAAGCCGTTCGCTTGGCCTCGATACGGCCCTTTGGGCCTACTCGACCAGCGCTCGCTCTCTTAACTGAACGGTACTGGGGCAAAACCCCCGTCAGATCATCTCACAGCTTGCCAATGGTTCGGCCGGGAATACATTGCTCTTGTGGACTCATCCCTAACCGTTGGGAAAAGGTGGCCAGCAAGCGGTGGCAAGCTATTTCGATGCCCCAGTGGATGGGCACAAGCAACCAGAGGTTGCGGATGAAGAGGAAGATGATGGCCATGGTGAAGGCCATGCTCCATCTCATGAGGATGTTCACCGACCGCCACGGCAAACTCAAATCTACACGCCAAGTCGGGTTAATTGACCACTCCAGGGTGACGAGCAAGAAGCCAAGGAAAGTGCCTACGTAGTAATCATCGAGGAGGAGGATGGTGGCACTGCGGTAGAAGGCCCAATGAGTTTCCAGGTAGATGGCCTCCCGCAGGAGGATCCACCAATTGATAGAGCCATCAACCCCCAAACTTGTCTCCCGTTGCTCTCTTGCCGGAAGGGGCAAGGCGGCGATAGCGCGGGCGTACCACCACCATATCAAGGCTAAAAGCAAGAAGGTACCCCCGCCCAGCGCCGTTCCAAGGCCAATCCCCTTGACCCAATCGAGGTCTGTCAAGCCCATGAGCCGAGGCAGGGCGACTCCGCGTAGCAAAGCGGCGTAAGGGACGCCGATGTGGTAGAGAAGTCTGATAGCTTCCAGGAGCCAGTAGCGGTAGGGCCATGCCTTGACAGCCGCAGCCCAGCGGCCGAGACGGCCGGGCCTCGGCCGGCGATAGTGCCAGGCGATATCAGCTCCCAGAGCATAGAGGCCCATGGAGAAGCCTATCCACAAAGCCAATTCCACTTTGTAGTCTATCAAGTTGAGCAGCGATTGCAGCAGATCCATGGGACCAGGGCCTTACTTGCTGGTAAATCAATGTCATTAAGCTAAGCGTCAAGCAGGTCAGGTGCGACGCACTTTTTGCTCGGACAAGGCAGGAAACCAGTATCAAACTACTTGAAATCACAGCTTTTGAGTGTCAGCCGAAGTGCGTCGCACCTCAACTTAACGACATTGACTGGTCAATAGATACTTCGACCCTGAGCCCCTCGACCCTGCTCGGGGTCGAAGGGCTCAGTACAAGAAAAGCCGCGGAGAACGCTTCAACGATGGGGACACCCTCGGTGTAGCCGCGGCTAGCTAGCAAGAGTGGGCGAGAAGGGACTCGAACCCCTGACCTCACGGATGTGAACCGTGCGCTCTAACCAACTGAGCTACTCGCCCATTGTATGCGTATTATACCATCCAATTGTGAAACGCGCAAATCTGCTTACTTTTGGAGTTTGGGCAAGCCATAGAAACCAGGTCTTTCCGCTCCATATCCATAGTGCTTCTCAGGGCCTCGAGAGTACCCGCAAATGCGCGCGCTTTGGATACAAGGGTTCAAAAACCCTTCGGGCTGAGCCCTTCGACTTCGCTCAGGACAGGCCTCAGGACGAAGCCTGGTTTCTGGTCGCCTTCCTGGGTTTGTCCAAAGTCCAGTTACTTGGGCATCGCCTTCAACATCTCATATACCAGGTGTACCCTGGTTTCGGGATAGTCGGGATAGGTAACAGACCACCAGTATTGTTCGTCCTCCTCTGTCCAATCGGGGTCGGCGACGTAGATTAAGCTCATCAGCCCGATCCATGGAGACCAGTGCTCTTTGGCGTACTGATAGGCTCGCACCAGATAATCGGCCTTCTCCTCATCGGACACGGAATGCCAGTGGTAGGGGGAATCGGGCCGAGGGTCGCTAGTCCAGCCGAATTCCAGGATGGCTATCTGCTTGTCGGCGTCTCCATTGTCTACCATCACCTGGCGTAGATCCTCTACACGGCGGAAGCAATAGACGCGCTTCCGCTCCAAAGGGCTGGGATCGCCGGGATTGCCCCAGACCGGATGCTCAGCCACCACCCTTGGATCTATCTCTGGGGGCGCCTTGAAGCCTGCACCGTGAGCTCCCAGGACATCGAAGTAGGGCTTGGCTCCGGCGGCGTACATCCCCTTGAGGAATTCAACGTCGGGTACGGCCACGTCATCCCACCGGCTGGTCGGGGTCAGCCCCGCTGAGATGACCATCGCGTTGGGATCGGCCTCCTTGATACGCCGATAGCCGATTTTCAGCAGGGCGACGTACTCTGCCGGGTTAGGCGGCTTCTCCCCCCATTCCCGGGACAGGTTGGGTTCGTTCCATATCTCGTAAGCGCGGATGCGGCCTACGTAGCGGCTGGCCAGAGCATAAACGAAGTCGCCGAAATCCCCATAGTTGGCGGGAGGGCCATTCCTGTACTCCCCGGCCCAATAGGGCTGGTGATCCAGGCGCACCACCAAGTCGAGTCCATGCCCCTCCACCTGGGTGACGATGCGGTCGGTAATGCTCCAGTCGAAGCAGCCTTTACACGCTCCTTCGATGTCCCTCCAGCCGAAGCCCTGCTTAACCCAACCGAAGCCAGCTTCCTTGATCAACGTAAGGTCACGATCGGCCGTCTCCGGACGCCACCAGAGGAAGGCCTGCATGCCGTATTCCGGCGACTCCATGCTCAGGGGTTTGGGGGCGCGAGGTGTTGGCGTGGCTGTGGGGGCTGGTGTATCCGTTGGT
>JAUWYT010000175.1 GCA_030615705.1 Chloroflexota bacterium | reverse complement strand
GCGCCAACAGGGTGGGCAAGCACTTCTTCTACACCAGCGGCGATCCGAAGGCGTTCGCGGAGATGGTGGAGAGACTGATCGGCGAACGGGGCAAGGCACAACGGGTGAGGTGGGGGAGGGATGGTCAAGTGCACTTATTGGCGAGACACCCGATCTAAGTGAGCTTTGCACCACAAGTGTAGAAAATGTGCCACCCAGCGCCTGGGTTCAGCAAGGCGCTGCTTCAGGTCATCTCGATAATCATCGCCACCGCTCCCCCTCCCCCGAGGCAGAGGGTGGCAAGGCCGGTCTTGAGGCCGTGATCCTTCAGAGCGCAGATGAGCGTGGTCAGGATGCGTGCCCCGCTGCAGCCAATGGGATGGCCCAGGGCAATGGCCCCGCCGTTGACGTCTACCTTGGCCCAGTCCCAGCCCAGCTCCTTGCCGTTGGCCAACATCTGGGCAGCGAAGGCCTCGTTTGCTTCGATGAGATCGAAATCGTCCAGGCTGTAGCCGGTCTTCTCTAACAGCTTGCGTATGGCGAAGATGGGGGCGGTGAAAACCTTCAGCGGCTCCACAGCCGCCTGATCGTAGCCGACGATACGCGCCAAGGGCTCTATCCCCAACTCATCTGCCTTCTCCCGGCTCATCACCACCACCGCGGCTGCCCCATCGGTGATGCCCGGCGAATTGCCAGCAGTCACCAAGCCGTCCTCTTGGAAAGCAGGCTTGAGCCTGGCCAGAGCCTCCAGTGAGGTATCACGGCGGGGGCACTCGTCGGTATCGAAGAGGACGGGCGGCCCCTTGCGCTGGGGAACCTCCACCGGCACGATCTCTTCCCCAAACTTGCCTGCATCAATGGCAGCGATGGCCTTCATGTGGCTGTGATAAGCGTACTCGTCCAACTCCTGGCGGGTGAGGCCGTACTCTTGAGCGATCCACTCGGCCGAATTACCCATATGCTGGTTGGTGAAAGTGCACCACAGCCCGTCGTGGACCATAGCGTCCACAAGCTGGCCATGGCCCAAGCGGTAGCCAAAGCGGGCCTTTGGCAGGATGTAAGGCCCCATGTTCATGTTCTCCATTCCCCCGGCGACGAATATCTGGCCGTCGCCAGCCCTGATCATCGCCGCGGCCAGCATTACCGTCTTCAGGCCCGAACCGCAGATCTTGTTCACTGTCGTCGCCCCGACGAAGGGAGGGATGCCTGCTTTGATGGCTGCCTGGCGAGCCGGGGCCTGGCCTTGTCCAGCTTGCACGACGTTGCCCATCAGCACTTCAGCGATGGAGCCTGGGTAGATGCCCGCCCGCTCCACTGCTGCCTTGATGGCCACAGCCCCCAGCTCTGAGGCTGGGACGTTGGACAGCGCACCCTGGAAGCGGCCGATGGGAGTGCGCGCGGCGCTAACGATAAGGACCTCGCGTTCGTTGCTCATTTAACTTCCTCCTCGAAGCTTCTTATCACATTCACTACCGGACACTCAAGACTTCCGAAGTCTGCCAGACTTCGGAAGTCTGGCAACAGGATCTGTCCGGTGGAGAATATCACCTTTGGCTAGCGCCTGCGGACAATCAATCGGTAGAAGAAGCCCGCTCCCAACAAGCGCACGGCCCCGGCGATGAAGAAGGCAATCCTGATGTCCAGGAGGTTGGCCAGTGAAGTGCCCAACAGGGGGGCCAGGAAAGCGGCCACGTTGATCAAGGTGGTGTGAATGGCCACGTAGCTGGGGCGTCGCTCCTGCGGACAGACCTCCAGCAAGGTGTTAAAGAAGGACAGGCTGAACCCTGCTCCAAACATGCCGCCTATGACGGATACGAGGAGCAGGGGCTCGATCCTCGTCGAGAGGCCGGTCAGGACGGGAAAGAGCACCACGCCCAAGCTGGAGATAAGCAGCACCAGGCGGTTGCCCTTTCGGCTGGCCACCCTCCCCCAATAGAAATAGGTCACTGTCGTAGCCGCGCTCTGGGTCATGGAAAGTAGGCCGATCCAGCTATCGGAAGCGCCCAGGTTCTTGACTCGATAGATGGCGTAGAGAGCCGTGGGCAGATAGAGTCCCCAATGGAAGACGAAAGCACTGGCGGAAAAGCGCACGAAATCACGCTGCTTCACTATCTGCTTCACGAAGCGGCGCAGGCGAATAGCGAGTGGTGCCTTACGCCGGGCCTGCTGGTCAGCCACGATAGCATCAGCCACCTGAATGTGGCTCACGTAGTATAGGCTGACCAAAGAGGCAGCGAAGCCGGCGCCGAAGAGAAGCTGATAGTTCAGGGGAAAGGGCAGAAGGTCGAGGAGCTTCCCGCTGATGAGCACAGTGACGGTGCTGACGGTGGAGACGAGCACGCTGCGGATGCTGATCACCTGCGCGCGCTTATCAGCGGGCAGCACCTCTGCGATCAGGGATGTGAAGGCCACGCTGGCCATAGCTGTGGGGAGAGTGATGAGGGCCACCAGGGCGACCAGTGCCTCTGGCCGATGAGCGCGAAGCACAAAGGGCATCAGAGCGATGAGCAGGTAGCCCAGGCGCTGCAAGAAGCCTGCCAGTACGATGATGGGTAGACGGCGTCGTTGGCGCTCGATGATCCGCGCCGAGGGTATCAACCAGAAGATGTTGATCAGCGCTGGCAGGGAGACCAACAGTCCCACCAGAGTATTGGAGGCCCCCAGGCGAATGGCGAAGACGCTGACGAACGTAGACGTGATGCCGCTCAGGACACCGAACCAGGTGATGTCCAGATATAGATTCCAGTTGTTCTGTTCCTCGACTGTCTCCCGTGGCCGAAACACCAAACGCCAGAGGCGACGAGCGCTCCCCAGGAGAATCGGAGGGACACTTCTTAAGCCCCCCGCCCTGATGGGGAACATCGCCCAGGCCAGGCGACGTTGGAGACGACGACAGGCTAAGCTGAACCCTGATCGCAAGCTACCACCACCATTTCTTGGACTCAGACATGGCTAGGATTTCCCTCACCTCCGCTTAACATTCGGACTCTTCCCAGGCGCCCTTCAGTTTTCGATAAGTGTCGTCAAGAAGCTCTGGAATAACACGGATGTGTGAAAAGATGGGCATGAAGTTGGTGTCTGCCTCCCAGCGGGGGACAACGTGGATGTGGACGTGCTCTTCGACTCCTGCCCCTGCTGCCTTGCCGATATTGATCCCTAGGTTGAAACCATCCGGGTGCATGGCTCGGCGCAACGCCTCGAGGCCCCTATTGACCATGAGCATCATCTCGGTTAGCGCATCTTCTTCCAACTGCTCTGGGCTTGGCACGTGCTGATAAGGGATGACCATCAAGTGGCCGTTGTTATAGGGATAGCGATTAAGCATCACATAGCACTTCTTGCCTCGGTGGAGGATGTAATTAGCCTCGTCGTCGTTGTCGGCCATTTTATCGCAAAAAACGCACGCCTTGCCCTTCTCGCTTAGTATGTATTCCATACGCCAAGGCGACCACAGCCTTTTCATAATTTCTCCCCTTTTCTCAGCCAATAGTGGCAAAGAATAAGGCAGGACTTATCCTCCTGCCCTTTGCTTTCTCTCCATAGTTTACCAGAAATCGCCTTTCTAGTCAACAAGGCTTGACTTTGCCCTCCTTTTGTGGTAACTTTGACATAGAAGGGGGCAAAGCTGGACTTGAGCGAGTTATCGGCTGAAAGCATTAGAAGAGGACTAAAGACAGACCTCATCGGCCAGAGCATAGTATACTATTCCTCCCTCGGTTCGACCAATGACTTGATCAAGGGGTTGGCTGCCCAAGGCGCGCCAGAAGGTACGCTGGTCATCGCCGATGAGCAAACGGCAGGAAAGGGGCGGCTAGGCAGGAAGTGGTTAGCTCCACCAGGCACCAGCCTTCTCCTGTCCCTGCTCTTCCGCCCCGACCTGGCCCCCAAGCAAGCTCAGCGATTGACTATGATTTGCTCTCTGGCCATTGCTGACGCCATCGAAGGACTCACGGGCCTGTCAGTGGATCTGAAGTGGCCCAACGACATCCTCATCCGTGGCAAGAAGGCAGGCGGTATCCTGACAGAATCGGAGACGACAGGTGGGTACCTCGACTACGTCGTCGTGGGGATGGGGCTGAACGTCAACTTAGCCATCTCTACTCTGCCAGAGTTGAGGGGTATGGCAACCAGCCTTTCTCAGGAGCTAGGCCGGGAAGTCTCGCGGCTGGAGTTGTTGTGGAAAATCCTGGAGGGAATCGAGATAAGGTACAAGTCCCTGAGGAGGGGAGAGTTGCCCCATGAGGAGTGGGTGGCCCGCCTCATTAACCTGGGCCGTCAGGTGCAGGTGACCACGCCTCATGGAGTGCTGATGGGCTGGGCTGAGGGAGTGGACGCCGACGGAGCCCTCATCCTGCGCACCCCTGACGGCCAACGTAAGCGGATATTGGCCGGGGATGTGACGTTGCGAAGGTCGTGGCGCTAAGGTGCCCGGCACTTGCCGATGTCGCCTGGGGCGAGCTGCCCACTCGCCTTCCAGGCCTCGTTGCCTTTGAAGTTTCGACCAAAAGTGCCGGGCACCTAGATGGATAGTCTCTGAGATACAGCAGCCTCTCGGAATCCGTATCCGAGAGGCTGTTTTTGGCGGAAGCGGGTGAAGGGATTCGAACCCTCGACAGTCTGCTTGGGAAGCAGATACGCTACCACTGCGTCACACCCGCGCTCAAATTGTTTATATTATACTGATCAGACCACAAAAAGTCAAATGGGTGTGTTTCATTTCAGTTGTAGCATAGGCCCTTGTGGCCGTTTTGCCGCTAAAAG
>JAUWYT010000137.1 GCA_030615705.1 Chloroflexota bacterium | reverse complement strand
ACCTTCCACATGAACATCGAGGAGCCGTCTATTGAGGAGAGCATACGGGCCGCTGGTGAGCGCCTCTTCCACTTCCACGTGGCTGATTCCAATCGCTGGTATCCAGGCGCGGGGCATCTGGACTTTGCCCGCATCCTGGCCGTGTTGCGAGAGATTGGCTACGAGGGTTATCTCTCCGCCGAGATACTGTCCTTGCCAGATGCCGATACCTGTGCCCGGCGGACGATCGAATTCTTAAAAGGGGTTTTCGATGCCTAGGATCAAAATCACGGCCGGTGACGTCGTTGCCTTCGCGGAGCTAAACGAGACTGCGACGGCTGAGGCCATCTGGAATGCCTTACCCATAGAAGCGCGGGTCAACACCTGGGGTGACGAGATCTACTTCTCCATACCCGTTTACCTGGAGGAAGAAAACGCGCAGGCGATAGTGGAGAAGGGCGATTTGGGCTACTGGCCTTCGGGCAATGCCTTCTGCATCTTCTTCGGTCGCACGCCCGCTAGCCGTGGCGATGAAATCCGCCCGGCCAGTCCTGTCAATGTTTTCGGGCATTTGGAGGGTGATCCCACCATCTTCAAGAGTGTGCGCAGCGGAGAGAAAGTGATGTTGGAACGAGTGGAGTAGATGCCGAATGGAATTCAACGTCTTTGAGAGAGCCAGGGATCTGCTTCGGGAATTCAAGGGGGATAGCTACGCCTTCGGAGCAGGGGCCCTGGCGAGGACTGGAGAACTAGCATCTCAGCTCGGACAAAGAGCCGCTATCATCGTCCCCTCCCATCCTGGGAGCGAGGGGATTAGCAGCCAGGTGGAGCGCTCCCTGGAATCAGCCGGAGTGGTTGTAGTTGGGGAAATTCAGGGGGCGAGACCCAATGCCCCACGGGAGGATGTCTTCCGGCTGGCAAGCGAGCTTCAAGAGTTGAACCCGGAGGTCATCGTCGCCATCGGCGGAGGGAGCAATATTGACGCCGCTAAGGCAGCCGGGGTCCTCGCGATCTTGGGTGGCCCTATCAGCAACTACTTTGGGACGGGGAGAGTCACCGCGTTCCTGGCGCGGGGCTTCGGCCTCGAGGGTCTCAGCCCGAAGGCCCGAAAGTCCCTCACCCCGCTGGTAGCAGTGCAGACAGCCTCGAGCTCCGGCGCTCATCTGACCAAGTACTCTAACGTCACAGACCTCAAGACTGGCCAGAAGAAACTTATTGTGGACGAGGCCATCATCCCACCAAGAGCCGTCTTCCAGTACGACGTAACGACGTCCATGCCCCCTGGTTTCACTGCCGACGGTGCCCTGGATGGCATTGCCCATCTGGTCGAAGTGCTCCTCGGTGCAGTGGGCAAAGGATTCTACCAACGAGTCGAGGAGGTAGCCAGAGTAGGGATACGGCTCATCGTCAATCACCTGGAGCAAGCTGTCGCTGAGCCTACTAACCTGGAAGCGCGCGAAGCGGTCGGCCTGGGTACAGACCTGGGGGGATATGCCATCATGATCGGTGGGACCAGCGGTGGGCATCTGACGAGTTTCTCCCTGGTAGACATCCTGAGCCACGGGAGGGCCTGTGCCATCATGAATCCCTATTACATCGTCTTCTTCGCCCCAGCCATCGAGGAGCCGTTGAAGTTGATCGGGAAGATCTACCAAGAAGCCGGGCTTACCGAGGCCAGCATTGAGGCCCTATCTGGACGCGGCCTGGGGACGGCGGTAGCAGAGGCCATGATTGCGCTATCGGAGAGGATCGGCTTGCCGACGACTCTGGGCGAGTTGATGGGCTTCACCGACGGCCACATCGAGCGAGCCTTGAGAGCGGCCAAGGATCCGCAGTTGAAGATGAAGCTCCAGAATATGCCCATCCCCCTGACGGTTGAGATGGTGGACGAATACATGAGGCCCCTTCTGGAGGCCGCCAGGGATGGGGATCTAACACTGATCAAGAACGTGGTCTGAGGGCTACAGGGTATGTGGGAAGAGGCTTCTTCGGCTGGCCTGCGCTTGTTGACAGGCGATGCTCTTTGTGTTAAACTGGGCACTACCTGGGGCCAATCACAAGTGATCGAGGCGTACGCAAACCTGCGGGAGGACGAAAGATTCACCCCGGGCGTGGAAAATAGGTCAACAAGCGAGGGAGAAAGTTGAATCTGCCGAGTGTAGGTATCGCCATCATTGGGGTGGCACTGTTCTCCGATTTCATAAACGGCTTCCACGGCTCGAGCAACGTCGTGGCCACCATGATCTCTTCGAGAGCCATGTCAGCGCGCAACGCCCTGGCCTTAAGCGCAGTGGCTCATTTCTGCGGCCCCTTTCTCTTCGGCGTGGCTGTAGCCACTACCATTGGACATGAGGTGGTTGATCCCAAGGCCATCACCATTGTCGTCATCTTTGCCGCTTTACTTGCTGCCATTATCTGGAATATCATAACTTGGGCCTTTGGCATTCCCTCCAGTTCGTTTCACGCTCTTGTTGGTGGATTGATCGGAGCTGTGAGCGTTGATTTCGGCTTCGCCATGATCCAGATGAGGGGATTGCTCAAAGTGATAATCGCCCTCTTCATATCGCCAATCCTGGGTTTGGTAGCAGGTTATCTATTGATGAGGTTGGTGCTCTTCTTGGCCCGTGGGGCCTCGCCTCGGATCAACTGGTTTTTCAAGCGCTCCCAGATCATAACTTCTCTGGCTCTAGCCCTGAGCCATGGCACCAACGATGCCCAGAAGACCATGGGAATCATTGCTATGGCCCTGGTTACCATAGGCTATTCTTCGGAGTTCAGCGTTCCCTGGTGGGTGGTGGCCCTTTGTGCGGGGGCCATGTCCTTGGGGACAGCTTTTGGGGGCTGGCGGATAATAAGAACCCTGGGGGGCAAATTCTACAAGATCAGGCCGGTGCATGGGTTCACAGCTCAGGTCGCTTCGGCTTTCGTTATCCTTGGAGCAGCTCTCCTGGGCGGGCCTGTGAGCACTACTCAGGTTGTTAGTTCGGCCATCCTTGGCGTAGGCTCGGCCAAGCGCGTCTCCAGGGTGCGCTGGAACGTGGTGGGCAACATCGTTGCTGCCTGGGTGCTCACCATACCCGCTTCCGCCTTGCTGGCGGCTTTGCTTCATCTGTTGATGCGTTCCCTTTTGTAGTCATAAGAGAGGAGAAGGGGTTCATGGGAATCAGAGATCTATTTAAGCCTCGTGAGGACAAATTTATGCGCTTGCTCGTTGAGCAGGCGGCCAAAACCGTAGAAGGTATGAAGTTGCTGGAAGAGTTCATGGAGGCCACCGACGGGGAGGTGGCCGAGAGGCTCACTCAGGTGGAGAAGGAGGCTGATGAGGTGCGGCGCATCCTCATAGATGAGCTCAACCGCTCCTTTATCACCCCCATTGATCGCGAGGACATCTTCGCCCTCTCCCTGACCATTGATGACATCTTGGACTATGGCTATAGCACCGTGGACGAGATGGTGATCCTTGAGGTGGAATCAAACTCCTACCTTCGACGAATGGTCTCGCTGGTGCGGGAAGCAGCCAATGAGATATACATGGGAGTCCTGCGTCTGCAGGATCATCCCAATGTGGCCAACGATCACGCTGTGCGGGCCAAGGCCCTGGAGAACCGGGTGGAGACCGTTTATAGGGAGGCATTGGCTGAGCTATTCCACGGGCCTACAGACATAGATCACGTCATGGAAATGCTCAAGCTCAGGGAGATCTATCGCCACTTGAGCAATGCAGCCGATCGAGGCGACCAAGCGGCCAATGTGATTGGGGATATCGTAGTAAAAATGACATAAGGGCTAGGGAGAACCGTGCAGCGGTGTCCTGAGCTGCGTCCTGAGCCCTTCGACCTTGCTCAGGATAAACTCTGCCGAAGGGTCGGAGGGCGGTCAACTTGCCTGGGGGCGGGCTGACCGCTGCTTCGTTTAGAGGGGTGGCGAGGCCAGCTTCTTCAGTTTTTCCAATGCCTCTTGCCAGGTGATCCTGGACAGCCCTAGCTTCTGGCGTAGTTTGTCCGACAGCATCTTTGCCTTGTAGTCGCGCACGGCGCAGGTCCAGCGTAGGATCTCGAAGGAAATGGTCTCCAGGCCGGCCAGACGAGCTGCGTTGTCCAAGACGTACTCTAAATTGCGGGCGGTGCACTCGAAGAGCCGCTCCTGGGGCTGGTACTCAGCCAGGTACTGGCGCAGGATAGGCACGAAATCCACTGAAAGCCGTAGTTTGCGTTCCTTGTGCTTCATCTTGGGGTTGCTGTAGCGGATGTAGAGGACGGGCGCTTTTGGCTCTGAAGTATCTATGTCGTTAAGCTGGAGGGCAATGCACTCGCCCTTTTTGATGCCCGTTTGCAGGAGGAAAGTGACCAGCAGGTGGGGGCGGGCGTCGGGTTTTTCAGCGTGCATGAGGCCCTCGGTAGCCTGCAGGAGCTTCTCCACCTGGCCCGCGTAAAGGATTTGGGGCAGGGGGGTGCTGGCCCGTTGGTGGATCAGCGGCGCGGCGGGATCGCTGGGTATGATCCCCTCTTCGGCCAGCCAGCCGAAGAAGACCTTCAGAGTAGTCATTCGACGAGCATAGGATTTGGGGTTGCAGGGCACGCCTCGGTAGTGGCGCAGGTAGGTCATGAAATCTTTGAGTTCGCCGGTGCCGATCTGGCTCAGGGCGCGATCGTCACCTAAGTATCTGGTGAGGATGCGCAGATCGTTTAGGAAGGCTTTGATGGTGTTCTCCGTGAAGCCCTTGCGGATCATGTGCTCGCGAAAGCCGCCGATGGCGGCACTGAGAGGCGATTCCCTGGTCAGGCTAAAGAGCGGCAATTGTTCGACAGGCATTGATACCTCCTGGCGACACCTTTTCGAATAGCTCTTGCTTTGACATAATTGTACTGCAAACTAGGTTGGATGTCAAATCATTTCATCCAAAGCCGCCGACCTCCTGTGCAAGCACCAGGGCACTACGATTTGACCTTTTGGGTGGAAGTCGGTACAATATCAGAGCATTTTCCACTTGCTATGGGCTCTGACTGATGGAACGCAGACTTCGTCGTGAGCCCTCGGCGTGAGCTCGGTCGAACGCTCAGTCGAACGATGGATGCTGACAAACGCTGATTTTATGGTTTTATATGCGTAAATCTGCGTCTGATTTCAAGGTATCTGTAGCTAGGCGGACGGACTTTCTGCATAATACACGCTAGAGGCGTGGCTATATGGAAAAATGTCCGCCTAATACGCCATATGGGTGGTATATGTGGAAAAACGTCCGCCTAGTATCCCAAATTGGGTGACTATGTGGATAGATGTCCATATAATAACAAGTTAGCAACCGAGCGTTATTTACACCAATAATTAGGAAGTATAGCAGAGATGGGACATATGGAAAGGCAACACTATCCAGAACCGACAGTTGGTGCGTTAATCTTTAATCCAGATGGGAAAATCCTCCTGATCAAAGGGGAAAAATTCAAAGACACGTATGTGATTCCTGGAGGCCATATCGAAGTCGGAGAAACCTTTGAGGAAGCACTGCGACGGGAAGTCAAAGAGGAAACCGGATTGGACATTGACGACATCCAACTCCTGT
>JAUWYT010000072.1 GCA_030615705.1 Chloroflexota bacterium | reverse complement strand
GGGGGGCGGACCCATTTGCGAATCACATTACGAGAGGTCTTCCACATCCTGGCGGTCTTACTTATGCTTTTGGTCTCGTGGTAGGCCTTGATAAGCAGCTTTCTTGTTTCTGTAGGATTCATGGTGTAAACTTCCCTGTAGGCCAGGTTTGCCATAGCCGGTGCTCTTCCTTCTTGATTTGGCTCCATAACCATTTTACCTCAGGAGCACCGGCTTCGTTTAGTATCTGCTCCATAATCTGGTAACGATGTCTTGGCCCAGATACCAATTTGCCTTGACCAGGCCAGCTTTTTCTGATACAATACTAATACAATTGGCTTCACATGAGAGCGAGGGGTGGGAAGGGAGCGAGCATGAGCAGTCGCCAGGCTTCCCTGGAAATCGGAAGGGCCCTTTTCACTGGGCCGAGGGGCCGCCGCCTAAAAGAAAACCTATTGGCTTATCTCTACATTCTCCCCGCCACCATCGTCCTCGCCGCTTTCCACTTTCTGCCTGTGGGCTACGCCTTCTACATCAGTCTGCACAACTGGCGCATCCAGCGAGGCGCCTTCATTGCATTGGAGAACCGCTGAGGGTACTGAACGACCCCCCGGATGTCCTTTGGATGATCGGAGGAGCGGGTTTGCTGACTGGAGCCTGGACGGTATCCGGGAGCAGCCGGCTTTGAGTCGACACCTTTCTTCTTTTGATGCTGTAATACGACCTTGAAAGTATCTTTGAAAGGGGAAGTATGGCCATCGTTCATCAACGTACAACTCCCACCCCCCGCCCCAGCATGTTCACGGGACGCCGATGGCGGCGATTGAAAGAAGCTCTGACTGCGTACTTTTTTCTCCTACCCGCGTTCCTCATCATCGGTGTCTTTGGGCTGTTTCCCATTGGCTTTGCTGCTTACGTCAGCCTGCACCGATGGCGCATTGTTCCCGGCAGGTACCGGGGGCTGGCTAACTACGTCAAGGCGATTGACAATCTGGCTTACGTGGTGGCCTTCTGGCTGGTCGTCATCTTTCTTGTGCTGGCTATACGCGCCCTGTTGCAAGCGCGGCGCACAGCCCGCGAGCACGAGGACAGGCCGTGGTTATGGATGGTGCCAGCGGTAGTGACGGCGGGTGGTCTGGTCCAGTTCGTGCGCTTCTGTGTCTATTTGCTGCCTGAAGTGCTCGACATCGGACAGAAAGTCAAGGGGCTTGAGCGCACTCGTGAACTCTTCCTCCGCCTTCTGGGTGAGGCCTGGGGAGCGCCGACGGTGCAGTGGGCCCTACGTTTGTCGCTACTGATTCTGGCGCTGGGCCTGGGATTGGCTTTCGTGGTGCATCGCTTCTTAACCCATAGCCCGCGCAACGCTACTTACTACACGTCATTTGTCCTGATCTTCTTGCTGGTGGGAGGCGGCCTTATTCTGGGCTGGCTGACGTGGACGGAGATCCAGGCGGCCTACGCCGAAGCCCTGGCCGAAGGCGAACAACTGGAGATCTGGTCGCAGGTAGTAACCATCAGCGCGGGCTTCGTGCTTTTACTTATCGCCTGGTGGGTCTGGCACAGCGCCAGCCATCGTCCGACCATGGCTGCCACGCTGCTGCGTCTGGGGGCGGCGGCGGTGCTGATGGTCGGCGCGTGGGTGCTGATCGGCGAGCTGCCGCGCGTCATCTCGGCCGGTGACGAGAATTGGTGGAAGAGTCTGCAAGTGACCGTCTACTACTCTGCCGGCACAGTGCCCTTCCAGTTGGGCATTTCGCTCATCCTGGCCATCTTGCTCTTTCAGAACATCAGGGCCAAGGGGTTCTTCCGCGTGGTTTACTTTTTGCCCTACATCACGCCGCCCGTCGCAGCAGCGGCGATCTTTCGGGTGTTATTCTCCGGGCGACCCAATGCTCCCATCAACAACTTGATCGGGTTATTGGGAGCAGAGCCGCTGCTTTGGCTGGATGAACCTGACGGCATCTTTCAGATGATCGCCGGTTCTGGGGTCACCCTGCCTGGGTGGGCTGCGGGACCAAGCCTGGCTCTGGCCGTCATCATTATCTACAACGTTTGGACCTACGTGGGCTACGATACGGTCATCTTCCTGGCCGGGCTAGGCAGCATTCCCGGGGAGCTCTACGAGGCCGCGCAGATTGACGGCGCGGGGGGCGGGGCCCAGTTCCGCCACATCACCCTCCCCTTGTTATCCCCCACCATCTACTTCCTGACGCTGATGGCCGTCATCGGCACGTTCAAGGCCTTCAACCACGTGTGGGTGCTACGCAGCGGAGCAGCTCTGGGCACAACCGATACGGCCAGCGTGGCCATCTTTCAAGAGTTCTTCCGCAACACGCGCTACGGCTACGCTTCGTCGCTGGCCATCGTGCTACTGGGCCTGGTCCTGGTCCTGACGGTGATCAACAATCGCATCGCTCAAGAGAGGGTATTCTATGGCTAGCAATGTCTCCGCAACTTATCGGGCAACCGCATCCAGCAAATCACGTGGCATAGACATCGGGCGCGTGCTCACTTACGTGATCCTGTTAGCCGGGGTCGTCGTTGTCGTCGTGCCCTTCCTCTGGATGGTGAGCACTTCCCTGATGACTCTGGGCGAGGCCACGGGCCGGGCCATTCTGCCCAGAGCGCCCCAGTGGGACAACTACGTACAGGCGTGGGAGGATGCCAAGTTCTCCGAGTACTTCGTCAACAGCGTCATCGTTACCGCGATCACCGTCGGCGGACAACTTGTTTTCTGCACCCTGGCCGCCTATGCTTTTGCCCGTATGGAGTTCCCGGCCAAAAATTTGCTGTTCACGCTGCTGCTGTCCACGCTAATGCTACCGGATGCCCTGAGGTGGATTCCCAACTTCATCACGGTCACCTGGTTGGGGCGCATCGGCCCGATCGCGTGGGTCAATAACTGGCCTGCCCTCACTGTCCCCTTCATGGCCAGCGCTATTAGTATCTTTTTGCTGCGGCAGTTCTTTGCACAGATTCCCCATGAACTGTGGGACTCGGCGCAGATTGATGGCGCCGGGCACGTGCGCTACCTGCTCCAGGTGGTGCTGCCCATATCGCGGGCGCCATTGATGACCATTGTGATCTTTGGCTTCATTGGGGCCTGGAATGCGCTGGCCTGGCCGATGCTGGTGACCAACACGCCAGAGTGGCGACCGATCTCCGCAGGGCTGATGGCCTTTCTGGACGAAGCTGGCGCGCACTTTCACCTGCAAATGGCGGGCTCGGTCATCACCATCTTGCCCATCCTGATCCTGTATTTCGTCACCCAGAAGCAGTTCACCGAGGGCATCGCTTATACAGGCCTGAAGGGATAAGCCGTAAATCGTAATGCGTGAAACGTAGGACGAAAGGGGGTGATAGCAAAGGAATTTACCAATCTACCAATCGCCGATTTGCCGAGTAACCAAATCTAGCTCACGAGGAGAAAGGACAATGAAAGTGCGTAAACTGTTTACATTGTTGGTCATCCTGGCGCTGGCACTACCGCTGGTCGCTTCTTGTGCGCCGGGGCCGACGCCAACGCCCACCAAGGCTCCGGCCGCGACCCCAACCAAGAAGCCGCCCCCGACCCCAACCCCGGTGCCGGAAGCCTGCGCACCGGCTACCGAGGGTCCTCTGGCCGGCGTTGACCCACGCGGCCAGACGGTGGTCTGGTGGCACCAGCACAGCCGACACCGTGAGGAATGGCTGTTGGAGAAGCAAGCCGAATTCAATGCCACCAACGAGTGTGGCATCACCATCGTCCCCGAGAATCAGGGCGGCTACAACGACATCCGTGACAAGATGAATGCCGGCATCGCCACGGGCGAGGTGCCCGGGCTGGTGGTGGGCTACCAGAACGACCAGGCCTTCTACGCGCTGGCCGGCGGGCTGGCAGATATGAACCCTTACATAGATGATCCAACCTGGGGCCTGACCGCGGAGGAGAGGGCGGACTTCTACAGGGCTTTCTTGGAACAAGGCGTCCACGCGGCCTTCGACGACCAGCGCCTGGGTTTCCCGCCCAACCGTTCGATGGAGATGCTGTTCTACAACCAAACCTGGTTGGAAGAACTGGGTTTCGACGGCCCGCCCACCACGCCTGATGAGTTCAAGGAAATGGCGTGCACGGCCGCCGCAGCCAACGCCGACGGCACCGGTGGCTTCATCTTGCGCGATGACGCTTCGGGCACGGCAGCCTGGACCTTCGCCTTCGGCGGCGACGTTTCGAACGAGGATCGCACCGGCTACATGTACAACGGCCAGGCGACCATTGACGCCATGACCTTCCTCAAGGGCATGTACGACGACGGCTGCGCCTACTTCTTCACTGAGGGATATCCGAACCCCGAGCTCGCTGCCCGCCACGTTATCTTCACACAGGGATCGAGTTCCGGGATTGCCTACTACGCCAGCGATATGGAGGCACTCGGCAGCGAGGACGTGTGGGGCGCCACGGCCATCCCGCACACGACCTCCGAACCCGTGATGGACATCTACGGCGGCGACATCATGATCCCTGCTACCACGCCCGAAATCCAACTGGCGGCCTGGATCTTCCTCAAGTGGTTCACCTCGCCCGAAATCCAGGCCCAGTGGGATCGTTGCAGCGGCTACTTCCCGACCCGCGCTAGTACAGCGGAGCTCCTGACCGACTACGTAGACGAGAATCCGCAATGGGGTCAAGCCATGGCCTTGCTGCCCTACGGCACGTACGAACCGCAGCTCATCTCGTACCAGGCCGTTCGCGACGCTGCCCAGCAGGCCTTCAACGAGATCATTCAGGGCGCGGACGTCAAGGCGACCCTGGACGCCCTGACCAAGGAAGCCAACGAGCTTCAGGCCGAACTGATGGAGGAGTAGCCTCCTGGCGAGGCTTGATGTCAGTGCTTGATCAATCAAGCATCTAGCGAAGGTGGCGGGCTGCGGACTTCTGTCTGCAGCCCGCCTTCTTTGAAAAGCACAGTTAAATTTGTCATTGCGAGCTCCGCATGGCACATTCGCGCCACTCATTGGGCAAGAAACAATCGTTTGTGTCATTCAGAACGGAGCGGCCCCGCTTTGCATAGGGCGGGGGAGACTCGTCGCTTCGCTCTGAGTGACAGCACGGTGGGGGATGAAAGCGGAGCGAAGAATCTCCTTGTTTCTTAGCAGCATAGCGAAGCAATCTCGAACGTGCAATTGCTATCAACGGTGGAGATTGCTTGGTCGCGGAGTTTACACTGAGCTCGTCGAAGTGCTCCTCGCAAGGACGCTTGGCCTGGAATCTAACATAGTCGAGGTAGTCACAGCACAACGTTGAATTATGTCGTCCAGAGGTGAGCACCAGATGGCAAGAAGACTTCTCCTCTTGATTATCGCAATCGGCTTGCTCGTCGCTTGCAAGCGGCCAACGCCCACGCCGCTCCCCACGGCCATCCCAACCTCCGCACCGACGCCCACCCTAGCTCTCACCCCAACGCCCACCGAGGTCGCCGGACGGCCCAAGGTGGTGGTGCTCTGCCTCGATGGGGCGCGGGCCGACTACGTGGACAAGTTCATCGCCGATGGGACGATGCCCAACCTGGCCAAGCTCGTGGAGCGGGGCGTCAAGGCGGAGTACGCGCAGAGCATTGATCCCACCCTCACCGCCGCCGCCCACGCCTCCATTGCCACCGGCACCTATCCCGACAAAACGGGCATCGTGGCCAACACCTTCCGCGTGCCCCATCAGTACATCTATCAAACGGTCAGCGGCTTCGAGGACGTGGAGTGGGGCGCGGAGCCCATCTGGCGTACGGCCATGAGGACCGGCCTGCGCACGGCCACCGTCTTCTGGCCGGGGGCCAGCATCAACTTCCCCGATAAGCTGGCCGACTACACCGTGGCCTACGGGGCCAGCGACGCCTACTCGGCCCAGCACGTCCTCTCCTTTGCCCCGGCCAGCGGCTGGGAGAACACCTCTCCCTCCTTTAGCCCCCTCAAAGAGGCCAGCTTCCACATCACCAAGCAAGAGGCGCTTTTGGCCGAGGTGCACGTCCTGGCCGCGGACACCAGCGACGACCAAACCGAGGACTACGACCTCTTTATCCTGGACCTGGACAAGAGGATCGGTGAGACAAGTGCCCGCTTGAGCGAGGGCGAGTGGGCGCCGCTCCTGATCAGCGACCGGCTATGGAGCGGGGCCTACTTCAAGATCACCAACCCCGACATGGCCGATTTCACCATCTTCCAGAGCCGGGTCAACTACAACCGGGCCAGGCCCGTGGAGCTCCTCAGGGAGATAAACGAGGGCTTTGGCTTCTTCCCGCCCTCGCCCGACTACTATGCCCTGGAGCACGGCTGGATCTCAGAAGAGGACTACTTCGAGATGGCCGAGATACAGGCCCGCTGGATGATGGAGGTGGCCGTCTACGTCTACACGGCGTATCGGCCCGACCTGATGTTCACCTGGCAGGGGCCCGTGGACGAGTGCGGCCACCAGTTCCTGATGGTTGACGAGCGCCAGTGGAACTATTCACCTGAGCGGGCGGCGGAGTACGCCGACCTCTATCGCCACGCCCATCAGTTGGCCGACGAGAACCTGAGGCGGCTCCTGGAGGTTCTCGATCTCGATGAGGCCGCCCTTCTCGTCGTATCCGACCACGGCATGGCTCCCATCCACTCCTACGTCAACGTCAACGTGGCCCTCATCCGGGCGGGGCTGATGGTTCTACAGGACACGGTGAAGTATTACATTGACACGGCCAGGACCAAGGGCAGCGCCGTCACCTCGGGCGGGGCGGTCCACGTCTACGTCAACCTCGAGGGGAGGGAGAGGGGAGGGAGCGTGCCCCTGGAGGATTACGAGGAGGTGCAGGAGGAGGTCATCGCCGTCCTCTCCGCGATAAGCGACCCCGTGGACGGGAATCCCGTATTCCAGCGCATCCTGAGGCGGGAGGAGCTGGGCGAGCTGCGCCTGGATTGCGAGAACTCCGGCGACGTCTTCGCCCAGGCGCGGATCGGCTACTACCCGGATTACCATCGCGACCGCACCGAGGTCATCCAGCCCGTCGAATTCTACGGCCAGCACGGCTACGATTCGAGCCTGCCGGAGATGCGGGCCATGTTCGTGGCCGCCGGCCTTGGCATCGCGGAGGGGAAGGCCATCGGCCCGGTGCACCTGGTGGACGTGGCCCCCAGCGTTGCCAGGCTCCTGGGCTTTGCCCCACCCGAAGGGGTTGACGGCCGCGTTCTGGAGGAGATACTGAGGTAGCCTGCAATATTGCTGGCGCGGTGTACGGAGAGCGGGATAATGAATGATGCGCTTGTCCTGTACCCTTGGGCCAGAGGGCGGCC
>JAUWYT010000087.1 GCA_030615705.1 Chloroflexota bacterium | reverse complement strand
GATGCACAGGCGCTAAGGCGCCCGAGGCTTCGGAGTCGGCCGGTGTCGCGACGCCCAAACCCGTCAGCGTGGTTGACGACGCTGGCCGCACGGTCGAGGTCGCCAGGACCCCGCAGCGCTTCGTTTCCCTGGCCCCCTCTAACACCGAGATCCTCTTCGCCCTCGGCCTGGACGATAAAGTGGTCGGCGTGACCGACTTCTGCGACTATCCAGAGGAAGTCAAGGCCATTGAGAAGGTGGGAGGCATCGAGCCCAACCTGGAGAAGATCGTGGCCCTCAATCCCGACCTGGTGTTGGCCATCGGAGGCAGCCCCGCTCAGGTGGAGAAGGCCACCGAAATGGAGAAGCTGGGCCTCACGGTGCTTGTTTTGGAACCAGGGGACATCGAGGGCATAATGGCCAACATCGAGCTGGTGGGGAAGGCTGCGGGCGCTGAGAAAGAGGCCAGCGAGTTGGTGACCGAGATGCGGAAACGCTTCGACGACATCACTGCCAGGGTAAAAGGGGCGGAGAGCAGACCTAAGGTGTTTTTTGAGCTGGACGCCACCGATCCTTCTAAGCCCTATACGCCGGGGCCTGGCTCCTTCATTGATGCTTTGATCACCCTGGCCGGTGGCTCAAACGTCGGGGCCGGTGCCAAGATGCAGTGGGCCCAGCTCAGCACCGAGGAGATCATCGCCCAGGACGCGGAGGTCATCGTCCTCGGCGACGCCAACTACGGTGTAACCGCCGGGATGGTTAAAGAGCGGCCCGGTTGGTCGGTCATCACCGCCGTGAAGAACGCCGCCATCTATCCCATTGATGACGTCCTGGTTAGCCGTCCTGGGCCGAGGATCATTGACGGCCTGGAGGCTCTGACGAGGATCATCCATCCAGAGCTGTTCGAATAATGAGTCCGCCGAACAAACCACAGAGGCACAGAGGTCACGGACGAATTGATGGGCAAAGCTTGAGGAAACTTGCTGAATCTCGGTGTTCTCCGTGGTTGGATTTGTTGCGGTGTTTCCCATTTGTTCAGGGGTGGAAGGCGGATCGCATTGGCCGTTGCCCTCAGGACGCTGAGACGCTTGAACGCTGAGAGGGCGTCTGGAAATTCATTGGGTTCTGTCGTTGCGAGGAGCCCTTCGGCTGGCTCAGGATAGACTCCGCGACGAAGCAATCCCCAAAACGTGGGGGAGGAGATTGCTTCGCCCCCTTCGGGGGCTCGCAATGACACTCCAATAGCACGATGAATGGCCTGACCTGCCATTTTTCAGACACGCTCTGAGACACTGCAACACTGAAGAAGGGATTGGTTTTGAAACGCTGTAATCCTATCGTCGTCATCCTCGTCCTTGCTGTCGCCTTGGTGGGTTGTGTAGTTGTGGCTATCTCGTTGGGGGCGGTGGCCATACCCTTTAGCGAGGTGGCCAGGATGCTGATAGCCCGCCTGCCAGGTGTCAGCTTGCCCCCCAGTTGGTCAGATACTTCGATCCTTCGACGCGCTCAGGACACCGCTGGGATCAGTACAATCCAGGCGGAGGTCATCATCTTCCAGATTCGCCTCCCACGGGTGGTCACGGCAGTGGTGGTGGGAGGGGCTCTGGCCGCGGCGGGGGCTGTCTTCCAGGGATTGCTGCGTAACCCCATGGCCGATCCCTACATCATCGGCACTTCGGGCGGGGCGGCCCTGGGCGCCACCATAGCCCTGCTCCTGCCCATCCAGGTGGTCTGGTTGGGCTTCACCCTGGTGCCTCTGGCTGCCTTCGCCGGGGCCCTGGTGACCGTCCTGGTGGTCTACAACATCGCCCGGGTGGGGCCGCGCACGCCCGTCACCACCCTGCTCCTGGCGGGCTTTGCCTTCAGCTCCATGTTGGCCGCCGTGATGTCCTTCCTGATGCTGGTCAGCGGCCACACGCTGCGGCGGGTAGTGCTCTGGACCATGGGGGGAGTGACGGCCAGCAGTTGGCTCCAGTTGCGCATCGTCGTGCCTTTGATCGTGGCCGGGGTCATAGCAGCCTACACCCTGGCCAACGACCTGAACGCCTTCCTGCTGGGGGAGGAACAGGCGGCCTACTTGGGCGTGAACGTGGAACGGCGCAAGCTGGTGTTACTCATGCTGGGCTCGCTGTTGACGGGGGCGGCGGTCTCAGTCAGCGGCTTGGTGGGCTTCATCGGCCTGGTGGTGCCCCACGTGGCGCGCCTGATCTTCGGGCCGGATCACCGTCTGCTTTTGCCTGCTTCCACCCTGATGGGCAGTCTCTTCCTTGTCCTGGCCGACCTGGTGGCCCGCTTGCTCCTGGCACCGGCCGAGATACCGGTGGGGATCATCACGGCCATGATCGGCGCACCGTTCTTCATCTACCTGCTGAGGCGCAGTAAAAGGGAGTATGTGTTTTAGGGCCCTCACCCACCGTTCGGCTGAGCTCACGGTGAAGCCCCCGCACTTTGTGCACCCCCTCCCTCTCCCGATTTCGGGAGAGGGAGGGGGTAGGGGGGAGGGAGAGGGCAGAAGGAAACGAGGGAAATGCGGGGAAATTCTGCTGCACTTGAGGCTGCAGGGGTTGATTTCTGCTACTACGAAAATGATGGCCTGGTCTTGCGAGAGGTGAGCCTCGAACTGGGGGCGGGTGAGCTGGTGGGCCTCATCGGGCCTAACGGCTCGGGTAAGACCACGCTTCTCAGGGTTTTGAGTGGCCTTCTGGTGCCCAACCGAGGTAAGGTGTATCTGGATGGGCAGGACATACGCACCTTCGACCGGCGCCGGATAGCCCAGCGGGTGGCGGTGGTGCCCCAGGAGCTCGCCATGCCCTTCGCCTTCAGCGCCTACGAGATGGTAATGATGGGCCGCACACCGCACGTACGGCCCATCCTGGGTGCGGGGCCCCGTGACCGCCAGGTGGTGGCGGAGAAAATGGAGCTGACTGCTACCTCGGTCCTGGCAGAAAGGCCCTTCAGCGAGTTATCAGGTGGCGAAAAACAGCGGGTCATTATCGCTATGGCCCTGGCTCAGGAGCCCGAGATCCTTCTCCTCGACGAGCCGACTGTTCACCTCGACATAAATCATCAAGTCGAGATCCTGGAGCTGATCAAGCGCCTCAATCGCCGGGAACGTCTGACCGTATTCGCCACCATGCACGACCTGAACCTGGCCGCCCTTTATTTCGATCGCCTCATCTTGCTAGATAGGGGGCAGGTGGTAGCCAATGGCAGCCCAGCCGAGGTGCTGCGCGAGGAAAGCATCCGTGAGGTCTTCCGGGCCGATGTGCAGGTGCAGCAGCACCCCACCCACCATACCCCCCAGGTCGTCATTCTGCCTCTTACGTAGCCGCCGTGACCTCCGAGGTTGTGGGCGATGATTTGGGCCAGTCGGAGCAAAAAGCATGGGGATGGAAATCCCCATGCCAAAAGCGGGAGTGCGCCTTGGCGCACTCCCGGGAGTCGGCTTTCTAGCCGACTTTGGCTTTTAGCCTGCGAAGTTCCATTCGTAGGCTTTTCTAATCTTCCGGCTTCTCGAAGAACTGCATAAAAAGGGACGTGAAGCGTATCCCCAGATAAGCCCTGCCCTTTTCCTCGGGGTGCTCGCCCAAACGCACCCTTACCTCGTGCTCCTGGTCACCTCGCCAGTAGGTGATCTCCACTCTGTCGCCGGATTTGTAGCGGCGGATGAGCTGGTCCAGGGGGTGATCTCTGTCTACTTCCCGGCCGTCCACGGCGGTGATGACATCCCCTTCTTCCAGACCCGCTTCATCGGCTGGGCTTCCGGGTTCCACGTACCGCACCACAGCGCCGGAAAGCCTCCTCCTGAAGAGCTCGAATTCTTCCTCGAAAAGCTCAGGAGGAACGATCAATTGAGGGCGCTCAATGCCTTCTCGTTCTTGAAGTTCTTGAAGTAGCTTCTCAGCGACCACCCGCGCCTGGCGACGGCCTATCCAGTAGCCCGCTATGCCCCCAGCAAAGCAACTGACGATCAGGCTCACCAAGACGCCCGCAAGGGCGATCAGCACCGTAACGGTGTAGAGTTTACCCTTATCCTCCATCTGACTTGATCACCTCCTATAGTTTCGCTTTTGACGGCGCTTGGCTAGAAGTTCGCCGGTTTTGTGCAGGATCTCCCGCTCGCTTTCGTAAGAAGCCACCCTCTCAGCTTCTGCCAGTGCGAACCAACGGACCTCGTCTACCTCGAAGTCGTGATTCCTGATGTCCCCTCCCTGATGCTCGATGAGGAAGAAATAGACGATTTTGTGATAGCGAACCGGTTCGTTGTTCTCCTCCCAACGGTACCAATACTCTATCTTGTCAATCCGCTCCATAACCCGGCCGACGAGGCCCGTCTCCTCCTGCACCTCGCGAAGGGCTGCCTCTTCCAAAGGCTCTTTTCTTTCTCTCTCAACTAGCCCCTTGGGCAGCCCCCAAACCTCTCCCCCTTTGGTGGCGATGAGGGCCACCTCGATGCCTTCGCTTTCCCTGAAAATCACTCCCCCTGCTGAGAGCTGAAACTTGGTCTTGATCCTGGGCATGATTTCACTCCAAGAGAGAGTTAAGACTTCCGAAGTCTAGGGCTCAACTCTGCCCAATAGAATGCGTTCAAGAACGGTCAACTGGCCTTCATCTGCGAGGGCCTGTGGAGACTTCGGAAGTCTAGCTGGACGTTTACCACCCGTACCAACTTAGAGGCCCATACCGTCTATCTCGACCCCGCAGTTAGCGCATTTGGAGTCTTTGATGTGAGATTCCATGATTCGATACCCGTAGCGGCCGATGAGCAGCTTCCCGCACTTGTAGCAGAAAGTGTTCTCGCCCTCGCTGCCGGGCACGTTGCCCTGGTAGACGTAGCGCAGGCCCGCCGCCAGCCCGATCTCTTGCGCCCGGTTGAGGGTGGTTATCGGGGTGCGGGGCTTGTTTGTGAGTTTATAGCTGGGATGGAAACGGCTGATGTGCCAGGGCGTCTCCACTCCTAGCTCCTGGGCGATGAACCCGGCGATCTGCCGGAGCTCCTCGTCTGAATCGTTCAGCGTGGGGATGACTAACGTTGTCACCTCTACCCAGACGCCCAACTCCTTCATCTTTCTGAGGCTGTCTAAGACGGGCTGCAGCCGTGCCCCACAGTACTTGCGATAGAACTCGTCGCTCCAGGCCTTGAGGTCAACGTTGGCTGCGTCCAAGTAGGGGTCGAAGGCCTCCAGCATCTCCCCAGCGCCAGCCGTCATGTAGCCGTTGGTGACGTAGATGTTGGCTATCCCCGCCTGGTGAGCCAGCTTAGCCGTATCGTAGGCGTACTCGGTGAAGATGGTGGGCTCGGTATAAGTGTAGGCGATGCTGCGGCAGCCGTAGCGCTTAGCCGTGGCTACCAGTTGCGCCGGGGTGGCCTCCCGACCCAGAATCAGGTGCTCGTCTCGCACCGCCTGGGAGATCTGCCAGTTCTGGCAGAAATCACAGCGAAAGTTACAGCCCACAGTGGCTACTGAGAAAGCGGTGGTGCCAGGGTAGAAGTTAAAAAGGGGCTTCTTCTCCACGGGGTCCACGGCTTGCGAGATGGTCCGCCCGTAGACCAGGGTGTAGATGGTGCCATCGCGGTTCTCCCTCACCAGGCAGATCCCTCGTTTCCCATCTTTGACGAGGCAGCGATGGGCGCAGAGATTGCACCGCACGCGGTTGTCGTCCAGCTTTTCGTACAACATCGCTTCCTTCATCGCAACCCCTCCATCACGAGAACCCATCCAGCGACTTGATGATCTCCTCTATGGCTTGCCGAGCGGGGGTCTGAGGGGGCAGTTCGATCAAAGGCAGCCCCTTGGCATCGTATTCACCCACCGTGGGATCCTCTGGGATCAGGCCGATCAGCTTGAGCCCGTTTTCGACGATGGCCTGCTCCAATTCTGGGGCCAGCTTCAACTCACCTGACCCATCTCCTGGCACCCGGTTTACGATGAGCCGGATATCTCCCACCCTGGTGTCCAGTTCTCCAATGAGCTTTGCCGCCCTGCCGGCAGCGATAATCGCTCGAATTGTAGGATCAGAGACGGTGAGCAGGAGGTCTACGTCGCGGGTGGTGCGGCGGCTGAGGTGCTCCAGGCCGGCCTCGTTGTCTATGACCACGTAATCGTAGGATTTGGAGAGGCGATCAATGGAGAGGCGCAGGAAGTTGTTGGCTGCGCAGTAGCAGCCGGGGCCCTCAGGGCGGCCCATAGCCAGGAGGTCAAAGTCGCGCTCCTCTACCAGAGATTGCTGGATCCTGAGGTCAAGGTAGTCGGGCTTGCTCATGCCTCCCAGTGAGCTGCCGCTCTGCACCTCCTGTAGTGCCTCCTCGCGGATATCGCCTACGGTCTCGTAAACCGGCACTCCCAGGGCCAGATTCAGGTTAGTGCTGGGATCGGCGTCAATGGCCAATACCGTGCCTAAACGGTTTTGCACTATGTATTTGATCAGCAAGGCCGAGACGATCGTCTTCCCCGTCCCCCCCTTGCCAGCTACAGCGATGGTTCTAGTCATAATCCAGCTCCGTGCCTACCTGGACAATGTTACATTTGTCATTGCGAGCCCTTCGATACCTCAGGATAAACTCCGCGAAGCAATCTCCAAGGTGCAATTGCTGTCAACGGTGGAGATTGCTTCGTCGCGGAGTTTACACTGAGCTCGTCGAAGTGCTCCTCGCAATGACGCTTGGCCTGGAATCTAACACTGTCGAAGTAAATGATAATCCAGAGAGACCATTTTGTCAAGTACTCAGGCGTATCAGGTGAGTTAACGAGTTGACGGGGCAACGAGTTAATGAGGTAACGAGGCGCCTAC
>JAUWYT010000269.1 GCA_030615705.1 Chloroflexota bacterium | reverse complement strand
GCTGCAGCCACGTGTTAGACGGCGCGTTGTCCTGAATTTGACGCCCCACTCCTGGGACGGAAAGAGCGACCTAACCCATGGCGAAGGCGCACATAGAACTCGGGGGAGCGTCACGAGTCAAGATCTAGATGGTAACAACGACGACAGGACAATTATGTCCTCCGGGCCGTAAACGTGGCGAACCACTACGGCCACCCAGCGGCCATGGGGCGAGGCCACTCCGTTTTCTCGGACCTTAATAAGGCGCACCCCTGGTTCGGCGTCGGACGGGCGCACGCCTGGGGACCAGACCCGCTCCAGAATCCAACTGCGGGGAATAGTCTCCTGAACAAGGTCAACAGGAACTGCGTCCACCTGGTGAGGATGGCCGTCCTGGTCCGGGTTGTAGGCCCAAACTTGGGGGGCTCTGTCCTCGCAGGCTTCCTCGTAGTATAGAACATCCTCAACATCCCAGCCCAGCACAGTGTAGTCACAGGTCCTTGTTTCCCAGAAGGCCTGAGAGCGCTTGCCAACGTTGCCCAGCAGGTCGTCGGGTTGAGTGGGCCAGCGCATCTCATAACCGGGTGCGGCGACCACGGCAGGCTGGTAGCGGTAGGTCCAGGGGATGGCCAGGATAGTCAGCAAGGCCAAAGCTAGCAGTATGCGCGTGACCCGACGAGGGTGTCTCTCCAGCAGCGCCACCAGTATCAGGCCGATCCCTAACAGCGGAACATAGGGAAGGAGACAGTGGACCCCTCCAACTACCAGGGCCGCCAGGGTCAGCCAAAGGCGGCCTGGGCGATTCGATGGGTGAGGCCCAAAACGTGCGGGCATTGGTTTAACCTCCAAGGCACTCCCTTCTGGAATCTGTCTTTGTCCAGAAATAATCTTCATCAGGTGACTGCCAACCGCTCGGCCAGTCGTTGGCACTCCGGACTATTTTGGCGACCGGCTCATCAGCCCTAATCGCCGCTGCCAGAAACCCCTCTCCAATCACAGGCGAATTTCAAACCACGCGGTGCCACCTAACTACTAATAGGCGTTCTTGCTGGTGAATGCGTTGAAGATAGTCTTAAGGATAATCTTGAAATCCAGGAAGAGAGACCAGTTTTCGATATACCAGAGATCGTACTTGGTTCTTTCGGCGATGGAGGTATCGCCCCGCAGGCCGTTGACCTGGGCCCAGCCAGTGATACCAGACTTCTCACGGTGTCTATCCATGTAGCGGGGGATGCTCTGCCTGAACTGCTCACCGAAGACAGGGCGCTCAGGCCGCGGCCCTACCAGGCTCATCTCACCCAGGAGGACGTTAATGAGTTGGGGCAGTTCGTCGATGGAGAAACGACGAATGAAGGCCCCCAAACGTGTGCGGCGTGGATCGTCCTTGGTAGCCCAAACGGGGCCCGTCTCGGACTCCGCGTCCGCCCACATAGAGCGAAATTTGATCATCCAAAAAGGCTTGGCGTCCAGCCCCATGCGCTCCTGGACATAGAAGACGGGGCCTGTCGAGTCCAACTTGATGAGGGCGGCAACCAGCAGCATAAGGGGAGAGGACACAACCAGGCCAACAGCGCTGCCGATCAAGTCCACCACCCTTTTTAGGGTCAGCCTCCAACCCTTCAGGGCGATATCTCTGACGGTGAGGAGGGGCAGCCCTCCCAGGTCGCCGATGCTGATCTGAGCGGCCATGATCTGGAAGATGTCGGGATAAACCTTGATGTTCACTTTCCCCCGTTCGCAGAGGGAGATAATGGTCAGGATCTCCTCGTGGGAATCTTCAGGCAGGGCGATGATGACCTCGTCAATGGAATGTTCATCAATGAGAGAGGGGAGATCACTGATCGGGCCCACAAAAGGGACCCCCCTGATGGTCTCTAGGTCGCCGCCGTCGTCTACGAACCCCATCACCTCGTAGCCCAGGCCCGGTAGGTGGCGGATCTTCTGCAAGATCATCTGTCCCACCTCGCCTGTGCCCACGATGAGCACCCGAGCCCCGCCCAGGCCTCGGGCTTGCAGAGCCCGCTGTACCCGGCCGTGAGCAAAGCGTCCTGTGCCAGCCAGGACGATGGTCAATAGCCAGGCGTAGAGAATCATGCCCCGCGAGTAATCCAGCTCCAGAACGCTATTCTTGAACGTCAATGAGCTCAGGGCAATGGCCACGATGATACCTACTGAAACAGCGCCGAAGAGGGAATAAAACTCGTCAATGGAGGAGAGGGCTCGGGGGCGATGATATAACTGGTAAAAGAAGAAGACCGTTACCATGGCCAGGATCTGGACAACCATCATCCCCATATAGCTATGAAAAGGGCCAATATCAAGGGGGGGAGTCGGCCACTTGATCCACCGGCGCAACCTGTAAGCCAGATAAAAGGCCAAAGCGATGGCCGAAACGTCAAGTACGACCAAGGAGATGGTGAAAAGCAGTCTAGCCTTACCCTTCATCTCGTCGCCTCCGCCGTGTCCTGAGCCTGTCGAAGGGTGGAGATCTCGACCCGAGGTGAACCCCTCGCGATCTCACCTAACATGGCTAGGCTTCCCCGCAAGGCGATGCCGCCAATAATCAGCCAATGAAGCAACAACGGGGTCGTGGCAGCGTAATGCTTGCGATAGAAAATGTCCATGGCGCGATAGAACTCGTAGCGGGCCCTGCGGCTATGTTTGCTGGCCGCCTCCTTAATGTGAAGCACAGTTACGTGAGGGTTGTAGTAAATCTTCCACCCAGCTCTCCTGATCCGATAGGCCCAATCGAGGTCCTCGCCGTACATGAAGAAACTCTCGTCCAATAGCCCCACCTGGCAGATGGCCTCGGCCCGCACCAGCATGAAGGCCCCCACCACCGAGTCCACCTCGGTCAGATCATCGGGATCGAGGTAGGTGAGGTTGTAGCGCCCGAAGCGGCGGCTTTGGGGGAAGAGTTTGCTTAGGCCCACCGTGCGATAGAAAAACGCCCTCGGCGTAGGGAAGCTGCGGCGGCAGGCCAGGTCAAGGCTGCCGTCCTCGCGGATCAGTCTGGGCCCCGCCGCCCCGGCCTCGGGGTGAGCCCCCATGAAGTCCAGCATCTCCCAGAGTGCCGAGGGAGCAAGTAGGGTATCAGGGTTGAGCAACAAAGCATACTTAGGAACAAGTGCCGAGGGGCGCCGGGCTAGAGGACCATCCTGGAAGCCGAAGGCCATGAGCCCAAGGTTATTGGCGTAGGCATACCCGCCGTTGATGGGGCTTTCGATGAGCTGAGCTTGGGGGAACTCCTGGCGCACCATTGTGGCGCTGCTGTCATGGGAACAGTTATCCACCACGCAGACTCTATAGCTGAAATCGCCCCGGCTCTCGTAGATAGAAGCCAGACAATCTCTCAGAAGGTCGCGAGTATTGTAGTTGACAATGACAATGAGCAAGTCTAATT
>JAUWYT010000124.1 GCA_030615705.1 Chloroflexota bacterium | reverse complement strand
CCCAGGCCAACCGCTTCTTGAGCACCGGGTGGGATGGCACCGAGCTTTGGGCCAGACAGAACCCCCCGTCGCCTGGGCGTCACCTTTACATTACCGAACGCCTCTGGCGAGATTGGGCGTCGGTGCGCTTTCTGGTGCCCTCTTCGCCGAACTTGACTATCCTGGGAGAAGGTGGTAGACTTCCCCAGATTTCCTCGGCCGAGGTCATGCTCGTTCTCTGGCCCTACGAGGACTATAACCAGTACCTGTCCCTTCTGCCCGTAGGCTCGACCATCGCCGCCCAAGAGGGATCCCTGGAGCGCGGGGACCTTGAAAGAGAGGCGCATTTACTGTACGTTACCTACACGGCCACTCCCACGACCATCCCCTCCGGAGAGCAAGAGGCCCGCTTCGAGAAGGGTTTGACTTTGGTTGGCCATCGGCTCGCGGCTGTCTCGCCACAAGAACTGCGGTTATGCCTCGTCTGGCGAGCCGAGGCAGAGATCGAGGCAGATTATACCGTCTTCGTCCACGTCACGCGAGATGATGCCTTGATCGCCCAGGACGATTCGTTTCCTGCTGGAGGCTATTATCCCACCAACTTGTGGCGCTTGGGAGACATCGTCATAGACGAGCACACGTTGGCCTTGCCTGAGCCGTACGATCCAGTCGAACATAAGCTAGTAGTTGGCCTCTATCAATTGGAGCCCCTGCGCCGACTACAAATCCTTGATGAAGCCGGTAAACCAGTAAGCGACCACCTGGTCCTTGAATGATCCCACCTCTGCCGTCATAAACCCAATACTGCTCGGTTAATCGCCGCCGGTAGGGTAGCGCCTTGGGTTGAGTAGCCGAAGGTGTATCGAAACCAGCGTATCGAGACCAAGGCGCTGGCTCGAATGCCATGGGAGCCTCTGAAAAGCCGCTCGCTTGGCCTCGAAATGGCCCTTGTTTCGACAGGCTCAACACAAGTCGGGCCTGCCCTTCGATACGCTTCGGTACTCAGGGCGACGCTCGACCAGCGCTCGCTTTCTTATCCGAACGGTATTGGTCGTAAACCCTGCCTCAGAGGCTAAAAATCCACAGGAGGAAAGCTAATGCGATTCCGTCGCCTTGTAACAACCCTGATAGTAACGCTATTGACCCTTGTGCCCCTGGAGGTCTCGGCTGCCCCGCCCGCTCAACAGCCCAACCTGTTGAGGAACCCTGGCTTCGAGGAAGGCTTCTGGGAACGAGGCGCTGGTGAGGTAACCGTGGGGAACTGGTGGGAAGCATGGTGGGTCCAGGGCTCCGAAGACCAGACGAAGGGGGGATACCTCAGGCGACCCGAATACAAGCCCGAGGACGGCTGGGTATACACAGATCCTCTGCGTGTCCACTCCGGGCGCTACGCTCAGAAGTACTTCAATAGCTATGCCACCCACATCGGTGGCACCTATCAACAGGTAGCAGTTGCCACGGGCAGCCTGGTCACCTTCTCCATTTGGGTCCAGGCCTGGAGCAGCACAGAAACGGACCCGAAGCAATGCGAGGGTTTTGGCAACTACGCGGTTTCGGCAGGCATTGACCCCTACGGCAGCACCGACGGGAATTCCGGCAACATCGTCTGGTCAGGGCTGGCAATGTCGTGCAATCAGTGGGTTCACCTCACTGTTTCCACCGTGGCCCAGGCCGATAGCGTCACCGTCTTCACCAGGGGCGCGCCAGAATACCGCGTGAAGTTCAACGATTCCTACTGGGATGATGCTAGCTTGATCGCAGTCGCTCCCACACCGCGGCCAACGAACACACCAAGGCCGACCGACACTCCCCTCCCGACGCCGACCGATACCCCTATCCCGACGCCGACCATGACCCCAACGCCAATGTACACCCCCACGCCAATGTACACCCCCACACCAACTGAGACTCCTATTCCCACACCAACCCCAACGCCCCCCAGCGGGGCCATCTGCGTACTGGCTTATCATGACCGGAACGGCAACAAGCTGCGCGACCCGGACGAGGAGTTCCTGCCTGGGGCAATGTTCACTGTCTCCGACGCCCGGCAGACGGTCGCTAGCTACATCACCGACGGTATCAATGAACCTTACTGTTTCACGGATTTGACGCCAGGCAACTACTTCCTCTCAGAGGAAAACCCACCCGGCTACGACTCCACCACGCGCGACGATTGGGGGGTGGTCATCTCCGGAGGCTCTATCATCCAGATCGAATTCGGCGACAGCCTGCAACCCACCCCCGTACCGACGTCTACACCGTTGCCCACGCCCACGCTCATTCCCATTCCAACTCCCACCCCAGCGGCTTTACTCTCCACGCTGAGTGCGAACCTGTATAAGGCGAGCGGCGTCATAGTACTCGTCCTTGCAGCAGCGATAGCGATCGTGTTCAATATCTTGAGAAAGAGAGGGTGAAGAGGAACATAACTCTCCAGAGGGAGACCACCGACTAGAGCGACTTCATTTACACTGGTCGTCGGGCGGCCTCTGCGACTAAGAAGAGGCTAGGTGAAATTGCCCTTCGCTCGACTGAAAGGAGTAAAGGGGTAATGAAATGGTATTGGTGGGTCGGAATTGCAGTTGCCGTTTCGCTAGGAGTATCCACATTGATCCCTGCTGCAGCAGCAAGCAAGCCTTGTTTGTTAGGCTATTATGCCCACTGTTCATTTACGCCGATAAGCACAATACTCTGTTGGGCTATCGCTGGAGCCATATATTGGGGCAGGCAAAAGAGGGCAAAGGGCAAGTAGAGTCTAGTTTTGAGTAGATTGCTAGGGCCCTAGGACTATCGGGCTTCGGGGCAACTTCACCTAACACGCCGTTGGCGGCTCGGTGCGCTCGCTCAAATCCACCGCTTCGTTGTAGCGGGGTGGTCACGGCCAGCGGTCCGCCACGGCTCAACAAGGATGCCTTGTTTTGAATAATCGGAGAAGTAGCTGTTTGCGACCATTAGCCTAGAAACAGAGATGAAGATCACCTCTTGGCTCAAGACGATCTTTCAGCGCATGCCCTTTTGGTTGGCCCCTATCTTCTTGGGCCTTTTTGCTTACCTCCCTATCCTGTCAGAGCCCGGGGTCATTAACACCGGCGATAGCGCCTTCCTGCTGGTGCGCCTGCACCAGTTGGTTCTCAACCTCCGGAATGGCACTTTCCCCGTTCGCTGGATGCCTGATGCCGCATATGGGCTAGGTTACCCTTTCTTTAACTTCTACGCCTCCTTGCCCTACTATGTCGCTGGTCTTTTCAACCTCCTGGGCTTCGGCTACGTCTGGTCCCTCAAGCTGACCCAGATCCTGGGTTTTGCTGCAGCCACGGTCTTCGCTTACCTATTGGCCAAGCACGTCTGGGCTTCAAAGGCAGCCGCTCTCTTGACTGCCTTAGCCTACACCTACGCCCCCTTCCATCTAATTCAAATATACGTGCGCGGCGATGCTCTATCAGAGTTTTATGCCTTCGCCTTCTATCCCCTTATCCTCTTAGCACTCTTGCGGCTACGCCAAAAGCCTTCCTTCATCAATACAGCTTTCTTAGCTCTGGCCTATGGGGGGCTCATCTTGAGCCACAACATCTCCGCCCTGGTCTTTAGCCCCTTCGTCGCCCTCTATGCCCTCTTTCTAGCGGCACCATCGAAAATGGAAATTGGAAGTTGGAAGTTGGAAGTTGGAAGTTGCAAGACAGATCGGTCACAGATCAACAGAAATGAGGTACTGGCAGCTATTCGCTTCCTATTGGCTGGTTTGGCGGGCATCGGCCTGGGTTTGGCCCTGAGCGCTTGGTTCTGGCTGCCAGCCCTGTTAGAGGGGAAATGGGTGCACCTGGAACGCATGACCAGCGGCTATCTCCATTACAGTGGCCACTTCCGCAGCACCGACCTGATCCAATGGAAAATCCTATTCGACTATCATCGAGAGGCGTCTCCCTACGCCATGGGAGCAGTGCAAACCATCTTCGCCATGGCGGGAACTGCCAGCATCCTCATTTGGTGGACGAGGCGACGTCGCCTGGAACGAAATAGCGCCTTCTTTCTGTTGATGCTGGCCAGCGTCACCTATCTTATCACCCCCCTCTCCCGTCCCCTTTGGGACGCGGTGCCCCTGCTGCCCTTCGTACAGTTTCCCTGGCGGCTCCTCGCTGTGCAAGCCCTTCCCCTGAGCTTCATCATCGGCCATTTGGCCCGCTTGCCGAGCAAGACGACAGCTCTACTGAGCCTTCGTCCCGAGACTTCGCCGAGCTCAGTCGAGGCGCTCAGGCCGACGGGCTCGCCGAGGTCCTGGCGCGGCATCATCGCTGGGGCCTTGGGCCTGGCCTTGCTGACTACGGCTATGCTTAATCTACCGGTGGAGTACCTGGTTATAGACGACGTCACCAGAGAGCAGGTAGCTCTATACGAATACTTCACCGCCTATGTGGGCACCACCAGCCGCAACGAATATCAGCCTCGTTGGGTCGAGCCTGGTCCCTTCACCTCGGCGGTCTTGCTCAACGGCGGCAAGAAGCCGCCTCCTTTGGCTGTGCAAGGTAAACTCTCGGGGGCGAAGCTTGTGGCCCAAGGACCCACGAAGGAGCGCTGGCTGGTGGATATTGCCTCCCCTCAAGCTTCGCTGGCCTTCCACACTTACTACTTTCCTGGCTGGCAGGGTTATGTTGACGGGCGGCCGGTGGAGACACAACCTATCGAGGGCCTGGGCTACATTGGCCTGGCCGTGTCCCAAGGCCCCCACCAAGTCCTTCTACGCCTGGAGCGCACTCCACCGCGCGCCTTCGGTGAGGGACTATCCTTGCTCGCCCTCATTCTCGTCGTCGGTTTGCTGGCCGTTGATTTTATCCCTATCCACCCCCTCCCAGCCCCTTCGGCTTCGCCCCGCCCTGAGCGGGACGAAGGGCTCAGGACAGGCTCCCCCTATGAGGGGGAGGGGTTTCGTGGCCTCCTTGAACGGCTACGCCGACGCTTTAGCGCCAGGGATTTCATGAAGTTGGCTGTGGCCCTGACTTTGCTCCTCTCTCTCGCCCTCTTTCCGCGTCTTCGGCCAAGGACAGTCCAGGAGGGTGCTATCTCAGACTTAGCTTTGGGGTTCAAAAGGGCTCCCTATCCCCACCACAACCCCCGAGGGATACCATTCGAGAACGGAGTGCGCTTGCGAGGATACCAGCTCTCAGCAGAGGAGGTGAAAGCTGGCCAGACAATCACCGTGACCTTGTACTGGGAAGAAGCCGCGATGGCGCAGGAATCTAACCGCTGCCCTGAAGCCGTTGTCCGCCTCGTCCTGCCAGCGGCGCATCTCTTCCAGGTCCCTTACATCATCGCCGAAGATGAAGCGCCGCTGGAACCGACGACCATTCACCGCCTGGAAGTCCCTGTGGAGAGCGTGCGGGGGATCTATTTTGTCAGCGTCGGCCTGAGGGATGCCGAAGGGCCTGTCCTGAGCCCGCCTGCCCTGAGCCTAGTCGAAGGGTCGAAGGAGGAGATAGCAGCCCTCAGCGAAGGGGGGGAGCGGCTGGACATCCTCTGCCTGAGCCCTGTCCGCCTTCGGAGCGAGGTGGCGACGGCGATTGAGCAACCCTTCGACAGCCCTTCGACGGGCCCCTGGTCCTTTGGCACTGTACCGTACGGTCCAGTACAGGGCCCAGGGACAAAGGGGCTCAGGACAAGGCTCAGGACATCGCCAGCCTTAGCTGACTTCGGCCAGGGCATTGTTCTGGTTGAGGCGGATGCGCAACAAGAGAGCCCTCAACTCCTGAGAGCCAACCTCGTTTGGCAAGCGGCCGAGCAGGTTCCA
>JAUWYT010000105.1 GCA_030615705.1 Chloroflexota bacterium | reverse complement strand
CGGTACTGAAGGCAACGTCCTCCTTCGGTCAGGATAAGGTTTCCCCCGTAGAAGCACCTGTCCTGAACCCTTTGTCCTTGGGCCAAAGGACCAAGGGCGACAGGTACAGGGGGGCCTTCCTGACCTTGCTCGACCTCGACGATGTTATACCAAGGCGACCAGGCTAGCCCATCCGGACTGGTGCGCACAGCAACGGCCAATTGCGCGTGGGGAGGCACGTCAGCCGACCAGTGAGCCCCCACGGCGTTGAAGGGAAAAGCGGCCGCGCCAACCGTAGAAGTGAATACGCCCGTTGTCTCTCCCACCGCCAGGCACAACTCACCGTCGCCCTCTCGCGTCACCTGGATGCCCTGGCTAGCCCCAGCCTCGAAGTCTGCCGCTGTCGTCTGAACCCAGTCGCCGCCGCGAGTGGTGGCCTCTAATGCTCCCGCCGGATCGCCAGATCCGGCGGCTGGCAGCTCACCTGAGCACCGAAGCGGCGGGATTTGGCAATCCCGCCGGAGCAGGTCAATAGTCGCGCCGGCGTCTTCTGCGATGAGGGCCATAAGCAGGATAGCTGCAATTACCAGGCCGCTAACTACGTTCTTCATAACACCGGTTCCTAAAGATCGATTTTACCAGCAAACGAGATTCTTCGCGCTCAGAATGACACCCGTACAATAAGTGTCCGGTAGTGAAAACTAGGATGGGGTGTACAGAGGCCAACAGAGGTCAAAAGAGACCAAGAGGGGCCTGAGTCCCCTGACGCCCTCTGAGACGCACGTCCAGGGCTGTGTGGCGGTGGGCTATCTTGTCGTTCCGGACAGCGATGGCGATAGCCTTCTTGGTGCCTACCAGCACCACCAGCTCCTTGGCCCGGGTCACCGCCGTGTACAGGAGATTGCGCTGCAGCAGGAGATAGTGCTGAGTCAGGACAGGTATGACCACAGCCGGGTACTCGCTCCCCTGGCTCTTGTGCACGCTCACGGCGTAGGCGTTAACCAGCTCGTCTAGCTCGCCGAATTCGTAGGGCACAGGGCGGTCGTCTATACGGACCACCACGATCTGATCTTCCAGATCAAGGCGCACTATCCTACCGATGTCGCCGTTGTAGACCTCCTTATCGTAGTTGTTGCGCGTCTGCATCACCTTGTCGCCCAGGCGAAAGAGGCGGCCAGCGAGCCGATGCTCGCTTTTGCCAGGGCTCGCGGGATTGAGAGCCTCCTGCAAGCGGGCGTTGAGGTTCGATACTCCCACCGCCCCCCGATACATGGGCGAGAGCACCTGAATGTCGTCAAAGGGGTGATAGCCAAACTTGCGCGGAATTCGTACTTTCACCAGGTCAACGACGAGATCAGCAGCTTTTTCGGGGTCTTCGTCGACGAAGAGGAAGAAGTCCTTGGCCCCCTTGGCGAAGAGAGGCATCTGGCCGCGGTTGATGCGGTGGGCGTTAGCAACGATCAAGCTATCTTCAGCCTGGCGGAAGATTTCGTCCAGCGTGACCACGGCTACCTGTCCTGAGGAGATAATGTCCCGTAATACATTGCCCGCTCCCACACTAGGCAACTGATCCACATCGCCCACCAGCAGCAGGTGGCTGGCCGGGTCAATGGCCTTGAGCAGGTGGTTGGTGAGGAGGAGGTCGAGCATAGAGGCTTCGTCCACTATGACCATGTCCGCTTCCAGCGGGTGGTCCTCGTTTCGCTGGAAACCTTTCTGGGGCGAGAACTCGAGCAGGCGATGCACGGTTTTGGCCTCGCGGCCGGTGGCTTCGCTCAGACGCTTGGCCGCCCGGCCAGTGGGCGAAGCCAAAGCACAGGAGCGGCTCCTGGGCTCCAGCAACCGGATGATGGTTCGTACTGTGGTGGTCTTGCCCGTACCGGGGCCGCCGGTGAGCACCGTCACCTTGTTGGTCAAAGCCGTCCGCACCGCCTCTTGCTGGCCGGCGTTCAGGGGCTGGCTTGTCCGCTCCACCAGGTAGGCGAAGACCCGCTCCCAGTTGGCTGACTGGTAGAAAGCCAGCCGGCTGCGCTGGACGTTGATGAGGGTCCGCAAGCGATTGGCTACCCCCACCTCACCGTAGTAGAAGGGCAGCAGGTAAACGGCTTTCTCCTCTTTGACAGCGACCCCTGGCTGACCCAGGTTGGGGTAGGTTATGTTCTCGCGGTGGACCTGCTGCTCCTCTTCCAGCCGCGCGACCCCCGCCTCGACCAAATCGGAAGGCACGTTCAATATCTTGGTGGCCTCCTTGATCAACTTCCCCTGAGGGGCATAGACGTGGCCTTGATCAACTAACTGACTCAGCACGTAAGCGATGCCGGCGGCCACCCGCTGCGGTGAATCGGTGGGCAGCCCCAGTTTGCGGGCGATCTTGTCGGCAGTGAGGAAGCCTATACCGTGGATGTCGCGGGCCAGGCGGTAGGGATCCTCTCGTACCACATTGATGGCCGCATCGCCGTAGTGTTTGTAGATCTTCACCGCCAGGGAAGTGCTAACGTCGTGGCTCTGGAGGAAGAGCATCACCTCCTTGATGCTTCTCTGTTCCTCCCAGGCCTGCACGATCATCTTCACCCGCTTCTTGCCCACTCCCAGCACCTCGCGCAGGCGGTCGGGATGGTGCTCGATGATCTCCAGCGTATCCAGCCCAAAGCGCTTAACGATGCGCTTGGCCGTGACAGGGCCGATGCCTTTGATCAGGCCTGAGCCGAGATATTTACGGATGCCCTCTACCGTAGCTGGGAGCACCGTCTGGTAGTTTGTCACTTTGAACTGGCGGCCGTGCTTAGCATGGCTTGTCCAAAACCCCTCCAGGCGCAGGCTCGCACCCACGTTCACGCTCATCAGGTTGCCCACTACCGTGACCAGGTCGCCTCGCCCCTCCGGCTGGAAGCGGGCCACGGTGTAGCCGTCCTCTTCGCTATAGTAGATGATGCGCTCCAGGGTGCCGTCCAACTTTTCCAGCACAGGACCTATCTCCCCTACGAAAAGCTGCCGCTATGATACCAGAAGTGGAGAGAAAAGGGAAGCCTGGGATGGTTAGTCTTGCTGTGATAAATCGAAAGTTGTTTGAAAAAGGGCCGCCACAAATACAAAAAGCCACCTGCGTCAACCGCATGGGTGGCTTTCTCTGTTGCCAAACGAGCCAAAGTCTGCTATACTATGCCTGGCCAAATAGAAAAGCGATTACAGAGTCATGGCTCGGGTAATCCCAGCACCTATTCCTGACAGGCCCAGGAGACAGGCTTGGGCATACGATGGCACAAAGCCGCTTGCTGGGCAACCCGGGGCGGCCTTTGGTTTCTGGACGCCGGGACCTGTGGGGAAACGCTGGGCAATCGGCGTTCCTACCCTGACCGCGGCGAAATCAGGAAGGAGGATGAATCATGTCCAGAACACCGGGAATCGACGTATCCCGCTGGCAGGGCGAAATCAATTGGGAAATGGTTGCGGCGGCTGGATATCGCTTTGCTGTTATCCGAGCCACAGTGGGTAATTACTACACCGATCCGCAATTTTGTGTGAACTGGAGCGGCGCAAGAGACGCAGGGCTACTCGTTTCCGCATACCACGTTGTGAGACCTGACGCTTCCGCCGATTCACAAATTGACCGCTTTCTTGATGCCCTGGGGGACAGAAAGGCCGACTTACCGGTGGTTCTGGATATTGAAGTCAGCGGCGGTGTCAGTCCTGCCGACATTACGGCTTGTATTAGGCACTGCCTGCAAAAGGTAGAGCAGATGCATGGCCGAAAGCCAATCATCTACACCGCCAAGTGGTTTTGGAACTATCACGTGTTACCGTCGTCAGGGTGGTCTGAATATGATCTGTGGGTAGCCAACTATGGGGTTTCCGCTCCATCGCTGCCCGCTGCATGGAGTGGGTGGAAATTCTGGCAATACTCAGAAAAGGGAGATGTTCCAGGGATTGGCACGGGATCGACCGACCTGGATTGGTTTGCCGGAAGTTACGAGGATTTGCTGGAATACGCCCGCGAAGTTGCACAGCCAATTTCTCCACTGGACGAATCCCATTTTCCACCTTACATCTTCGGCCTGCACGACCCTGGCGGACAAGACTTGATGGTCGAGAAACACAAGCAGGGTTGGGTGCTGGTCAGCCAAGAGTTAGGGGCAGACCCGCATGGCCCGGGCGGCCCGAACTACAGTTACCTGTCCGATCAGGGCCTGGGGGTCATCGCGCGTCTCAACCACGGCTACGGCGACAGAGGCACCATCCCCCACTCCAGCCGCTACGACGACTTCGCCCAGCGTTGCGGCAACTTTGTAGCCGGCTCCAAAGGCTGCCATATCTGGATCATCGGCAACGAGCCCAATGTGTCCTGGGAGAGGCCCGGGGGTCCAAACGGCGAGGTTATCACGCCAGAGCTTTACGCTCGCTGCTACCGTAAGTGCCGGGATAACATCCGCTCCCGGCCGGGGCGAGACAAGGATCAGGTCGTCGTGGCGCCTGTGTGTCCCTGGAACACTGACACCAAGTACCCCGACAACCCATCGGGCGATTGGGTCAAGTACTTCCGCCACATCCTGGACCGCCTGGTGGGCCAATGCGATGGCATCGCCATTCACACCTACAGCAACGGCTACGCTCTTGATTTTATCACCAAGGACTATTGGCAAGCTGCGGCCGACTACACTCACCTGCGCCATCAGTTTCGTACCTACATTGACTTCATGAACGCTATCCGGGAAGACATGCACAACCTACCTGTGTACATCACCGAGACGGACCAAAAGTTAGAGTGGAAGAACGAGCCGGGCTCTCAGTGGGTGCAAACAGCCTATCAAGAGATTGACCGCTGGAATAGCGAGCCGGCAAACCAGCCCATCCAGGCCCTCATCCTCTACCGCTGGCCCCTGGTCCAGGATGAACCCCAGTGGGCCATCAGCACCCGGCCTCACCTCATCAACGACTTCAAGGCTGCAACGGACCACGAGTATCGTGTGCGACTGCCGGGCATCTCGCCCTACAGGGTGGGCTGGCTAGACATAGACGTGCCAGCTAGTATAGTGGCCGGCCAGATGGCGACGGCAAGGCTGCGCCTCAAAAACGATGGCAGCAAGACCTGGGTCAGGACTGGCGCCCATAAGGTGCGCTTGGGCTATCGCTGGTACAGCGCTGCTGGCCAGGAGCTGGCCCTGGCGGATCTCAGGACTTCGCTGCCCCACGATGTAAAGCCGGGCTCGCTGGTGATCTTCGAGGAGGCCAAGGTGCAGGCCCCGCTAACGCCGGGTGAGTACATCCTGCGTTGGGACATGATCGAGGAGCCAGACACGTGGTTTTGGAAGAAGAGTTCCCCCAGGGAGGACATCCGCGTGGAGGTTCAGGAACCCCCGCCAGAGTACAAGGTCGCCTGGCTTGACTACAGCCTGCCGGACAGTATGCTGCCGGACACCGTGACCACGGCCAGCTTCAAACTCAAGAACGAAGGCTCCAAGAGCTGGCCTGCCGAAGGCCCAAACGCCGTCCATTTAGCCTATCACTGGTTCACTCCCAGCGGGCAATTGGCTGGCTGCTGGGCTACCTTTCGCACCATCCTGCCACACAATGTGCCGCCCGGATCAGAAGTCAATTTGGCCAACATCGTCGTGAGATCTCCAGCTACCCCTGGGCAATACACGCTACGCTGGGACTTGGTGAAGGAGGGAATAGCCTGGTTCTCAGAAGAAGGAGCGACCCCGTTGGAGCTGGCCATTGAGGTCGTCGAGGGAGGCATCCCTTCGACCCCTTGGCGGGCCCGGGCTAGCCACAACCAGGCCAACGTGGGCAAAGCCTTCGACAGCGACCCGGATACCTTCTGGGATAGCGAGGCCGCACAGCAGCCGGGCATGTGGTACGAACTGGATCTGGGCCAGATCCAAACCATTGAGCGGATAAATATAGAGAGCCCTGGGCGGGGCTTCGCCGTGGGCTACATCCTCAGTGTCTCCACTGACCGGGCCGATTGGGGGGTGGTGGATGAGAATCCCCACAACTGGAAATCCATTGATGCCAGCTTCACCCCCCGCTCGGTGCGCTACATCAAGATTGAGCAGACCGGATCTCCCAGTTGGGGTGCTCATTGGCTCATCAGCGAGGTCACCGTCGGCCTGGCACATCCCTAGTCCGTAAATTCGGGATTCGTAGATTCGTGACGAACCACGAATTTACGAATCTACGAACTTACGAA
>JAUWYT010000303.1 GCA_030615705.1 Chloroflexota bacterium | reverse complement strand
GCCTTCGCCCGCCCCCACGCGGACACGTCGCCCCCCAACAACGCGGACACCTGAGGCTACTCCCACTCCTACGCCCGAACCTGTCGTTTTGCCTTTGCCTGACTGTCCCAATCCTCAAGCCAGGCTCACTAATCCTACGCTGAACGCTGTACTCAAGGGGCCTGTGGAAATCATGGGCTCGGCGAACATTGACGATTTTGATTACTACAAGTTCGAGTTTCGCCGCGAGGGGATATCTGAGTGGTCGTTCCTGCAGAGCTTCGGGGAACCTGTGGCTGATGGCTTCCTGGGCGTTTGGGACACCTCGCCTCTTCCGGCTGGTGCTTACACCTTCCGTCTGGTCGTCGTGGACAAAACAGGCAACTACCCGGAACCCTGTGAAGTGGAGGTGACCATCGAGCACTGATCAGCCCCTTGACGCGATTGCGAAACGACTCGACTCAGGACTACTTAAAACAGCGAAACCGCCCAGGGCCAAAGGCCCTGGGCAGTTTGTATTATAGCCGCCTGAATTTCTAGTCTTTCTGGGAGATGCCGCGCGACTGCATCTCGTTACAAACCTTGGCCCACTCCTCGATGCCCAAAGTCTGGGCTCGACGCTTGGGGTCAACACCAGCCCTGCTCAGGGCTTGTGCTACCTCACTGGCCGGAAGGGCTAACTCGGCCGCTAAGGCGTTGCGAAGCTGCTTACGCCTTTGGGCGAAACCCGCTCGCACTACCTTGAAGAAGCTGTCAGCATCATCCACTTCGACCAGGGGACGGCCGTCCAGATCAATGCGTATCACCGCCGAATCAACCTGGGGAGAGGGGTAAAAGGCGCTGGCTTTGATACGAGCCACGATGCGAGGTCGCCCATAGAACTGAACGCTCACAGCTAACAGACTCATGTCACCGGGCTCAGCGGTTATGCGCCGGGCTACCTCTAGCTGGACGGTCACAATCATCAGCTTTGGCCTGACCTTGGCTGTGAGGAGGTGACGGAGGACAGCGGAGGTGATGTAATAAGGGAGGTTGGAGACGACTTTGTATTGAAAGCTGGCCATTTGCCGCTCAAGCAGATCAGCCGGGTTTAGCTCCAGGATGTCGCCGTGGATGATCTCGACATTGGGCAAATCAGCCAATGTTTGCTTGAGGACCTCCACCAAACGCTGATCTAACTCAATGGCCACTACCCACCCTGCCCCCGCTGCCAGGCAGCGGGTCAATGTGCCCAACCCCGGCCCGATCTCCAGGACGATGTCCCCAGGTCCTAGTTCGGCTGCCTCAACGATGCGTTCTAATGCTCGCTGATCAGCTAAGAAATTCTGGCCCAGGCTTTTCCTGGGCTGTATGTCAAACTCCTTCAAAAGCCTCCGCACATCCATCATCGGCCTGTCACCTGAATTCCCTGACACCCCAAATTCGTTACCAGCAGAGCAAGATTTCACCGCGGAGTCCGCTCAGAGCGCGGAGAAAATCAAGTAAAACCTCTGCGCCCCCTGTGTTCTCTGCGGTGAGTTCTCGACGGTCAAGACAAAACAGGGGACATCCTGATGTCGGGCTGTCCCCCTGTGTTCCCTTACTTCGACAGGCTCAGTACAAGCCGCTAAAGTTTCCTGGCCTCATCAGCGTTCCCTGGGCCAGCCGGGCAATACCCAACGGATCCGATCCGCGGGCGGCGGTGGGGCCAGGAGATAGGCATCAACCCATTTATACCACAGCTTGAAGTCATTCTCCCCATAGCCAAGATCAATGTGCCTACCTCTGACTTTGCCACCAGTATCGCCAGCAACACCCACGCCGTAGCCGGGCACGTACATTCTCGTCCGCAAGTTGATCACCTGGGGGTCAACAGCCACGATGCCTTTCTTCATCTGCCAACCCAGGTAGGTGATGCCGTACTGGGGATGCTCCCGGCTCTTTCCCGAGGTGGCCGCCGTATACGATGTGGCTAGCACCCGAATCTTGCGCCAGTACTTGAGGGCCCCATCGGGTGTCTCCAATTCCCGCAGGACGATCTTGGTGCCGTAGGCGATGACCTTGGTTGTTGGCTCACGGTCTACCCAGGTGGCCTCCAGGGCTCGCTCCACCTCCTTGCCATCTTCGTAGACAACGCGGATGCGCCGCTTAGTCACCCCGTCCTCGCCCTCCTGATCCAGGCGCTGATGGTCCAGCTCCAGCTCCGGGTCAGGTTGCCAGGCCGTCTCGAAGGAGATGGGGTCCTGCTCAATGGCCATTTCCTCCTTCACCCGCACCACGCGAATGGCCACATCGTCGTCCAGGGAGGCATCTACGCTTGGCTCTGTGTAATCTTTGCCCAGCAAGGCTACCCCTTCCTGGGCCAGAGCCTCGGACACCGTCTCCCCCCGAGTGCGTGTCTTAACGAGGCTGCCATCGACTTGAATAGTTACTGGCCTGGAGCGCTGGATGTAGACCCGAAGGCCCGCCGAGATAGGGCTACCCAAGCTGGGGTCAACCCGGTCGCCCAAGTAGAGACTGATGCCCTCATCGCGCAAGGCCTCGCCCACCGTAGCTTTGGTGGTGTAAACAGTGGCGAGGGTGCCGCCATCATCGAGATAGATGGGCACTGCCCGCTGGATCACGATGCGCAAAGGGGCATCTTCAACCTGGCTATGCCAATTCGTGTTGCCTCCGCGGCTGCTCACAAGCCGGCTGACCGTCCCTTGACCAGGTAGGCTAGCTGTCAAACTCGCTTCCTGGCCATCTATGGTAACCCTGTCACGAGGCTTGAGGGGTATCCCTATCTCCTGCAGCAAGCCGCTCAAAGTAAGGCTGTGGGTCC
>JAUWYT010000004.1 GCA_030615705.1 Chloroflexota bacterium | reverse complement strand
CAGATTCTTACACAAACGGCAAGAGATTAACCACAAAGACACAAAGGCACAAAGAAAGAATTGAAGAACTTAGTGTCCTGGTGTCTTGGTGGTTTTTATGAGATTTGAACCTTGGTTGGTTCCGGCTTGTCCGGGTTAGGATGCAAATGATTAGACAACGATGTCACAGGTTGAGAGAAAGGTCTCGATCTCAAGGGAGAAAGCCATGGAAGACAAAGTGTTAGCTGAGATACTGGCAGCTCATGCCAATCAATTGAGGGAAAACCAGAGGAGGGGAGGCGATTATCTTGCTATGTTTCCCAACTACCAGGAGAAGCTCAAGCCCCTGCTGGAAACGGCGGAGAGAATCAAGGAGGTTCTGGAGCCGGTGGAGCCTGCGCCAGCATTCTGCCAGAGCTTACACGAGGATTTGCTTGCCGCTGGTCGCCGGAAGCTAGCCAAAGTAGTACCTCAACTGGCTAGAAGCCACAGAAAGCAGATTCTCATCGGCGCGGCGCTGGGCTCGGCTGTTTCCGTGGCTGGGGCGATCGCCTACTTTATCCGCTCCCGCGCGACTGCCAAAGCCCAATCAGCTTCGCCTGCATACCGTTAACTGCGCTTTCTGGCCCGCGACATGCACAGGGAGGTGATAGATGAGATATGCCGGAATCACCGGTTGGGGCAAGTATGTCCCCGAAAGGGTTTTGACCAACCAAGATCTGGAGAAGATGGTCGAGACCAGTGATGAGTGGATCCTTGCCCGCCCAGCCAGGGCGGGCATTTTCCCTCTTAGGCCGAATTGAGTATAATAGTGGAGTTGGAGGTGCTGTCGAATGGAGATCACTTGGTATGGGCAATCTTGCTTCAGGCTCCGGGACAGGCTAGCCACGGTGATAACCGATCCCTATGACAAGAGTATCGGCTACATCCTGCCGAGGATGCGGGCTGACATCGTGACCGTCAGCCACGGTCACCCCGATCACAACTACGTGCGAGGGGTCAAGGGCGAGCCCAAGATTATAGACGGTCCCGGCGAATACGAGGTCCGCGGCGTCTTTATCACGGGCATCCCTACTTTTCACGACCGGAAAAAGGGGGTGAGCCGGGGACGCAACACCGTCTTCCTCTTCGACTTCGAGGGGTTGACGGTTTGTCACTTGGGCGATCTAGGCCACGTGCCGACTCGATCTCAGGTCGAGGCTTTGAGCGATATAGACGTCTTACTCATCCCCGTTGGCTCGGTTTCCACCATCAACGCTGCCCAAGCGGCTGAGGTCATCAGCCTGCTGGAACCTCGATTGGTCATCCCTATGCACTACAAGACCAGAGTGCTAAAGGTCAAGCTGGATCCTGTGAGTAAGTTCCTTAAGGAGATGGGGCTCAGCAATTTGGCCACCCAGGAGAGGCTGAAAGTGACTAAGAGTACCCTTCCCGAGGAAACGCAAGTCTTGCTGTTGGATTACAAACAGTAGGCCAATGGCCCAGAGGGCGGAGGAACGATCATGAGAAACTCTTGGATAAGGGTCTTCATTGGACTTTTTATTCTAAGTGCGATTTTTCCCCTTGTCGGCTGCGGGGGTGGTACGCCTACGCCGGGGGATCCCTCGGCGCACCTGGAAGCAGGGCATGCTCACTTGCAAGCAGGCGATTTTGATAAGGCTATCGCCGAGTTCGAAGCAGCTATCCAGGTCGACCCGACCCTGACCGAAGCTCACTTTCGGCTGGGCAACGCGTATGCGGAACGAGGCCAGTTGGACAAGGCCGCCGAAGAGTTCAAAGCGGTCCTGGGCTTGGACCCCAATGACGCCGACGCCCACTCCAACCTGGGAGTAGTCTATTATCAAAAGGGACTACTGACCGAAGCGGTGAGCGAGTTCCAGGCGGGTTTGGATATCAACCCGAAGGACGCCGAGGTGCATTATCTCCTGGGAGCGGCCTACGTCCAGATGGGGAAGATGGACGAAGCGGTGAAGAAATTCCAGACAGCTCTGGAATGCGATCCCGACTTCCCCGAGGCCTATTTCGGCTTAGGGACAGTCCATAGAATCCAAGGTAACAAAGAGGAGGCCATCAAAGCCTTCGAGCGTTTTCTGGAGTTGGGCCCCGGCCAGGACCCGGGGGCCCAGTTTGAAGCCGAACAACTGCTCAAGGAACTTCGAGGGCAATGAACAGGGAGCTTGAATGTATCGAAAAACTGTCCTCGACAACGGCTTACGGATCTTGACTTCGGCAATGCCCCATACTCGCTCAGTGAGCATCGGCTTCTTCGTCGGCGTGGGCTCACGTTACGAATTGGATGAACAGGGCGGTGTCTCTCACTTCATAGAGCATATGCTCTTCAAAGGCACGGCGAAGCGCCCTACGGCCAGGGAGATCGCCGTGGCCATTGAAGGGATCGGAGGGGTCTTCAATGCATCCACCGGCCGCGAAGCAAGCCTCTATTGGGCCAAAGTCGCCCAGCCCCATTTGGATATCGCTATAGATGTGTTGGTGGACATGCTCCGCCGTGCTAAGTTTGAGCCAGAGGAGATCAATAGGGAGCGCCGCGTGATCATCGAGGAGATCAACCTGACGCTAGACACGCCCGATGCTCTGGTTCATCTCCTCATCAACGAGTTGGTCTGGCCAAATCACCCCCTGGGGCGTGACGTCGCTGGCACCAAAGAGAGCCTTGGCACCCTGGATCGAGAGGGCTTACTGACTTACCTAAAGTGTCACTACCAGCCGAGCAACACCGTGGTCAGCGTGGCTGGCAACGTCGAGCACGAGGCGGTGGTGGGGAAAATAGGTGCCTTTTTGGGCGACTGGGCCATGGGCGAGGCCGCTTCCTATCGGCCGGCCGAGGACAATCAGGCCGAGCCACGTCTGCGAATTCACTACAGAGAGACGGAGCAGGCCCAGCTCTGCCTTAGTGTGCCTGGGATTCCCCGGGACCATCCAGATCGTTTCAAGCTGCGTCTGTTAAATACCGTATTAGGGGAGGGGATGAGCTCTCGCCTTTTCACTGAGATCAGGGAAAAACGTGGCTTAGCCTACAGTATCAACTCCTACGTCAGCGCGATGCACGATACTGGAGCGGTGGGGGTTTACGCTGGCGTTGACCCAAGGCGGATCGAAGACGCGATCAAGGCTATTTTGGCGGAATGGGACAGGCTGAGGCAGGAAAGTGTGCCGGCCGATGAACTGGCCAAAGCCAAGGAGTTCGTCAAGGGACGGCTGTTGCTTCAGATGGAGGACAGTTTCAGCGTAGCTGCCTGGTTTGGCCGTCAGGAGGTGCTTTCGCCCGAGGTTCTGACAGTGAACGAAGTGATAGAGGCTATAGATGCCGTAACTGTCACCGACATTCAGCGGGTGGCTCAGGGCCTCTTCCTGGGAGAGAGGCTTAACCTGGCTGTGGTAGGGCCCTTTGAAGCTGGGAAGGGGTTCAGGGAGTTGCTCGAGTTATGATGAAACTGTTGATGAGTTGGGACATCAAGCCTGGCCTAGAGGCGGCCTATTTCGAGTTTATTGTTAATGAATTTGCGCCCAGTCTGCTTAGGTTGGGCCTTCAGCCGACGGAGGCGTGGTACACAGTTTACGGCGCCGGCCCCCAGATCCTGACCGGAGGGGCAGCCGAGGACTTGGAAACGATCACCAGAATCCTGGATACCGATGAGTGGCACGATCTGCAAAGTGAGCTCTTTACTTACATCACCAACTTCGAATACAAAGTAGTGCCCGATACCGGCCGGTTTCAACTATGATCAGTGGGAAGACTCCGCTCCTGGGTGGCGTCCCTGCATCCAGACGGGGTGAGCCTCATCAGGCGCTGATGATCGGAGCCTATTGCATTCTTACCACCACCAAGGCGTCGCTCCAGAGCTTCTCCAGTTGATAATAGCCGCGCACAGCGGGGGCAAAAACATGAACGATAACACCGCCGTAATCCACAAGCACCCACCCTGAGGGTGGGTGCCCCTCGATGTGCAAAGGCCTGGCTCTCTCTTCCTTTGTCTTCTCGGTGACCTCATCTACAATGGCTTTGATCTGACGCTCGCTATCCCCGCTGCAGATGACGAAGTAATCGGCCAGCAGAGAAATGGAACGTATGTCCAATAACACAATGTCGGAACCCTTTTTGTCGGCGATGGCGTTAACTATCTTCCTGGCCAGCTCTATGGATTGCAGCTTGTTTCCTCCTCTTTGGTCAGATGGTCACCGGTCACCGATCACTGACTACTCTTCATCTCCTCCTCCCAGATTCGGACCATTTCTTTGCGCATTTTGGCCCAGTGGGTGCCCCGCCAATAGATCCGGTCGCACTCAGGACAGAGGCTGAAGTGCTCCTTGGTTTGGAATACGTAGGGCGGAACACGTCCTTCCACCGATGGTTTCTCGACCTCTTGAAGGGGCGTGTTGCAAACTGGGCAGCGGGAGAAGGGCCGTTCAGTCTCCAAATGCAGTTCGGAGATGACTTGTTGGATCTGCTCTTCCAGCTCATCGCTCTCAACTAGGAGGCAGCTCAGCCCCCGCCGGCGCGTTAACTCTCCATCGCGGGTTAACAGGATGCGCCCTTGAGCACGAGCCAAGCGTACCAACTCGTTGTCATCTAAGTCAGGAAAGTAGGCCGTATCGTAGCCCAGGAGGCGTAACCACTTGGCCAAGCGCCCCAGCATCCCATCGAGCAGCAGCTTCATGGTTCTTCTTTGGTCAGGTGGTCTGACTATTTGACCATCCGACCATCTGACTATCCAACGAAATACGTTCTTCTCTCTCCCTCATCTTCCGAGCGGCAGCTTCCTGTTGGTGGTCGTAGCCCAAAAGGTGCAAGATGCCATGGATGACCAACAGCCTTAATTCCTCCACAATGGCATGGCCCCACTCCTCGGCCTGAGCCAGGGCCCGCTGGCAGGAAATCACAACGTCACCCAGGTAGGGAGGGCTTTCTGGAGCGATTACAAAGTGCTCCTCAGCCCTGGCGCCAAAGGCGAGGACGTCAGTAGGGGCATCCACACCACGAAACTGGCGATTCAGTTCGCGAATGGCCTCATCATCGGTTATGATCAGGCTTAGCTCTGTTTCCCCTTCCACTCCTTCCTGGCTCAGAGCCTCTGCGGCCACGCGACGAAGACTCCCTTCGTCAACCTTGGCTCTGAAACGAGGGGCAACTTGGATGGCTATCCGATAACTAGGAGCTGGAATCTTGTCACTGGCCCCCTCAGGCCCCTTTGTCTCCCTCATTTTCGTCCCTCTCAGCCTCTTCAGGGTACTTGATGCGAGGATGAAATACGCCCTGCAAGATGTTGACGAAAGCATTCCTGATCTCATCCAAATCGCGCAGGGTTAGGTCGCACTCATCTAACTGTCCGGCCAACACCTTGCTACCGATGATCTCGCGCACTAACTCCTCGATTTCTTCGATGGAAGCGGGACGCTCAGCCCGCACCGCAGCCTCGCAGATGTCAGCGAGCATGACGATGGCCGTCTCCTTGGTCTGAGGCTTAGGGCCCGGATAGCGGAAATCTTCCTCGTTTACTTCGTCTCCCTCGCTTTCCCGAGCTTGCTGGTAAAAGTAGGTGGCTAAGCTAGTCCCGTGATGTTGGGGGATGAAATCACGTATCTTTCTGGGCAAGCGATGCCTCTTAGCCAGATCCAGGCCGTCCTTGACGTGGCTGATGACGATCTGGGCACTGGTCCGTGGGTCGAGGCGTTCGTGAACATTCACCCCCTCCACCTGGTTGTCAACGAAGAAATATGGCCGGATGGTCTTGCCTATGTCATGGTAGTAAGCCCCCACTCGGGCGAGCAGTGCATCGGCCCCGATGCGCCCCGCAGCCTCTTCCGCCATGTTGCTGACCAGGATGGTATGGTGGTAGGTCCCCGGCGCTTTAAGCAGGAGCTGGCGCAGGAGGGGATGGGTAGGACGAGCTAACTCCATGAGCTGCAGAGAGGTGGTGATGTTGAACAAAGTGCCCAGCAGATAGAAGCCAGCCAAGGTTAAGCTGGCCGATAGGCCTCCGTTTACAAGGCTGAAGCCGGCCAGAGTCAAAAGCCGCACAGCGTCGTAGTCTTGATTGGGCAAGCGGAAGGCGAGGATCACGGCCAGGTTGGCCAGGGCAACGTAAACCCCTGCCCAGAGGAAGGCATTTAACCTCTCGACCCTGCATAGGCTGAGAGATGCAATCAGACCCCCTACCAGGGCGTAGACTGCCAGTTCCAGGGAGCCACCGGCCATGAAGCCTACGACCATACTGAACAGGACTGTCACCGTGATAGCCAACTGAGGGCCCAGGAGTACTGTCAACAACATTGACAAAGCAGCGGTGGGGAGAAGATATGACAGGATGGCCTGGTCCGACACCATTAGCTTAGCCGCCAGGATGAACAAGACTAGCAAGAGAAGCAACAGGAGCATACGAGGCCATCTGACCCAGTATTCCTGCTGGAAGCGGAAAAGGTAGAGCCCCAAAACGATGGCGATCAGCAGCACGAAGATGACAGTGCCGACTACTCCCTGCCATTCGATCCCAGCCTGGCGCAGTCCTAGTGCACTGAGGGCTTCCACGTCGAGAGGGGTGACGATATCTCCTTCCCGCAGGATGATCTCTCCCTCCGCGATAGTTCGGCTGACGGGCTGCACGCTTTCGCGGGCCAGCCGCTTAGCCTCGTTTGTCTTCTCGGCGTTGTAGAAGCTATTGGATTTGATGAGATCTCTCGCCAGGTCGCTGACAATCCCGGCCTCGACTTCGGAGAGTTCGAGGCCCACCAAGGTGGAGACCCTTCGCCTGGCCTGATCCAGTTGGCTCCCTCGGATCTCCTCCCTCATGGCTTGATCAACAACGGATATGGTCTCGGCTCGCACTGCTTGCCAATCTTCTTCGGGGAGGCCTAGTATCTGGTCAATGACCGCTGCCGAGAGACTGAGGTCGGGGATACCCTCGATCCACTGCCTTTGCTGCTCTGGCCTGGCATAGGAATCTTGGCGCACCGAGTCTACGTAATCCAGGATCTGGCGGACCTTGGTCACCTGTTGGCGAGCCACCCGGGCATCAGGGGGATCATATATGTCTCTCACTGCTGCCTCAGCTCTGGCTCTGGCCTCCTCGGTCAAGATCTGGCTTACGTAAGTGATCTCGTGGGGCGCGCGGATATCCGAGTCGCTGACATCACCCTCGTCCAAGATAACTCGATCCATAGGCAGAAACTGAAAGACCAGGATGCCGCTTACTACCAGGACGAAGAGCAAACCGGAGAGGATGGCTCGTAGCGCTATCCACCAAGTGACACCTTGTTTGCCAGTCATTGACCCCCGCTGGTCAACGTTGTTCGTGACAACTGCTGACACTCACCAATCCCTCTTTCAGGAAGCTAATACCTTCCATAGCGCAAAGGGAGCACCTGAGGCGCTCCCCCTTTGCTAACATAGGCTTTAAAGCGAATCCATTGGATTAGCGAAGGACCACACAAAGACATCCCTTCAAGATGGATGAGAGGAACTCTCATGTCTTGCCAATCAAGAGCTCCTTCACCACCTGGCTGACGAGCTGACCATCGGCCCTGCCCTTCATCAGAGGCATCAGCCGACGCATAACTTCGCCCATCTGAGCCAGGCCAGTGGCCCCGACCTCTTCGATAGTTTGGCGGGCCTTACTTTCGATCTTCTCCCGGCTCAGTTGCTCCGGCAGATAGGTGAGGACGACCTGCAGCTCTGCTTTCTCCCGATCTACTAGATCTTGCCGGCCGCCCCTCTTGAACTCAGCAATGGACTCACGGCGCTGCTTGGCCTCCTTGGCGATGACCGCCAGCAGCTCCCCTTCATCCAGCTCACGCCTCTTCTCGATCTCGGCATTTTTGATAGCAGCCATAGCCAAGCGGATCGTGGACCTGCGCCGTTCATCCCCTTGCCGCATCGCTTGTTTCAGGTCTTCTATCAGCTTGTCTTTTAGACTCATGCTGTGCTCGCCCGAAAACCCTAAAACCTCTCTCGTTGGCTCTTACGAGTTTTCCGCCGGCTCTTGCGCAATTTAGTTGCTTTTTTTCTCTTCCTGATCACGCTGGGCTTCTCGAAGAAACGGCGACGGCGAACTTCGGACAACACTCGATCAGTTTGGACCTTCTTTTTGAAGCGTTTCAAAGCACGCTCGAAGGACTCGCCTTCCCGGATCACTATCCGCGACACATGTTTCCCCCCCTTCTTGTAATCAATTTCGAAATCACTACCAACATTATAGCCCTAGCAGGCTCTAATGTCAAGTTTGGGTCTGTCGCACTGGATCTCCCGCTCCAGTTTTCGGTGATGGTTGCGCACGTGCGCCTCGACCTCTGGGACGAGTGCTGCCAGCGTGCGCGGCTTGGCCTCTTTCCTGATCTCCAGCTTCCCGCAGCCCTGGCACACTATGGAAAGCGCGGCTACTTGTAGGCCACCAGGCCGAATGACTTGCGACGACGCACGACCCGCGAGAAACCGGCTTCCCGCAATCGTCGGGCTGCACCTCTGGCAACGGTGTGGCCCGATTTGCTGTACAAATCGCCGATGTAGTGAAACATACGACCACGGGGACGCAGCACCCGGAAGAGTTGGCGGTAAAACTCGCCGGAGTAAAGCTCGCCCGCAAGGCTGAACGCCGGGGGATCGTGGATGATGCGCGCAAACGTCTCGTCCTCGAATTTGTGCACCTCTTCAAAGCTGTCGCCGATGAGTTGCGTGATCCTGGGATTCTCAAAGAGCGCCTGCGACCAGGGGTTGAGCCGTGCCACCTCCAAAGCGGCAGGATCCAGCTCAATCGTGACGACGTGTTTGGCCGTCTTGGCCGCCTCTGTGGCCGTGTATCCCAATCCGGTGGCCGTGTCCAGGACGCGCCCCACCACCGGGGCGATGGTTTTGACCTTTTGCAGGGTATCGCGGTGCGGGTCAATCCCCTTGATGCGGTGCATCGGAATCCCGGAGATCAGCATCGTTGGGGCTGCTGCGGTGGGCATCAGGCTGTAGAGCCGGTTCGTCGCTTCGGAGAAGACCCTGATCTTGTGGGACTTGTTGTCTTTGATCACGAAACAACTGCGCGGGGTCTCTCTGATCGCCTCCACGTCTTCCCAGGCCAACGACTGGCCATCGAGGAAGCGAACGCCTGGCGGTTCTATGGCGACCTCGGCCGTCGTCAGCTCCAAATCCAGCGATACCGCCACTGCCTCCCGGCCCGCTTTGCGGGCTTGCAGTATGCTTTCGGCCTGAATGTAAGAGAGAACAATGTGTTGCATTGCCACTAAGTCACCCACTCCCGCAGCCGCGTCCACGCCGCTTCCTCCAGGTAGGCCAATTGCATCATCGGGGCCGTTGTCTCTGCGAGTACGGCGACCGGATCTTCGGCCTCCCATCCCCGCTTGAAGATCACGGCCACCTCCTGCCACCTGTCGCCGATGTGCTGGAACTCGTCGGCGCTCTCGTTCAAGCGCACGTCGCCCATGATCTCGGCGGCCTCGCGCAGGAAGCGGCTGAACATGTAGCGAAAGATGCCGCCGCCGCTGCCGCCCGACGCATCAATGAAGATAAACATGTTGAATAGCGTGAAGCGCAGTTCGTCCTCATCCATCTGGCTGGGCCACTTAAGCGCGCGCTCGGCTGCCTTGCGGATGCCCTTGACGCCGATGTTGCTGATGGGTGGCTCCAGCATTCCTTTCGTCTGTTCTGCGATGGCCTGACGCACCTGGTCGGCGGTCGGCTGCCGCTTGTTGCTGAAATCGAAGGTGTACCACTTGTGTTTGGGCGGGAAGGGCTTGTAAGTGGAGCCGCGCGCCTTATCCAGGTCCTCCATTGAGACCGGGTACACCCCATCGCGGTCGGCGATGAGCACCTGGTGTGTCTCCGCGTCGTATCCACAGACCACTACGACGTGCCCGCCGAAGTGATACTCGCTGTCGCCGAAGTCGAAATAGGGCAGGAAACCCATGTCGCACTGGATCATCACCGGCTGGCCCGCGTCGAGCATCTCCAGGAGCGTCCGCTCCGCCTTGCGCGCGCTGGAGGTGGTGTACGACTCGACCATCACACCGGTGCGCCTCCCTGTGGTCTTCTCCAACCCCTCTTCGCCTGGCCGCTCAAAGTTGGCTCGCCCCCCCAAAAGAGGTGGAGCGCCCTTCATGTGCCAGTAGATCATGCCGACTCCACTCCCTATCCCTAGCAGCATCTCCTCGCTGACATCGTGGTCGTTGTAGACGTAGACGTGGCGCATTGAGCCGGTGACGCAGTGGTGGGTAGTCAGCGACTTGAATCCAGCCAATGGCTTAAGCGTCATTTCTGTCTCCTCCCTCTATTTCGTCCCCTTGATCGCACTTTCGATGCTCCTTTTATCTCCTCCAACAGCGACGAGATAACTTCGGCGATGCTGCTCCCGATGTAGGGCAACGCCGTAAGGCCGCTCATTCCCTCGCGGCCGTAGATATCGGCCAGGCTCTCGTCCAGTTCGTCTACCGTCCAGGCGGCCTTGCGATAGGCCCAAATGCGGTGCCCCGCCCCTCCCTCCAGCTCCATCTCGTAGGCCCGCAGGAGCAGGCTTTCGGCGATCCTCCTGTTGACGAGGAGCTCCTCGCCAGGGAGTATGGGGCGGGACATGCGGTCTGGCACGCCGTGGCGGCGGCAGATCTCCCTGGCCAGCCGGCCCACCTGAAGGGCGTATTCGCCCCGTGGGGAATAACCCACGCCGTACAACTCCTCGTATCGGGGGAGAAGGTGGGGATAGTAACGCTCTAGTGCCTTGAGGAACCTCGCCTTCTGCGGGCCCTCCTTCAGGGTCAGCCCTCCATGGAGGACGAACTGGGCTCCCGCGTCTTTGGCCCGCCCCACCACCTCCTCGAGCTGGGCCTCGTCGTCGGAGATGCCGGGAAGATGGGGGCACAGCATCACCCCGGTGGTGAGCCCAGCCTTAGCCACCTGCTCCAGGGCGGTCAAACGTCGCTCAGGCGAAGGGGCGTAGGGCTCGAAGCGGCCAGCCACCACCGGGTCGAAGGTGGTGATGGTGAAGAGCACCCCCGCCCAGGCCACGCCGTTGATCTCCTGAAGGACGTCCAGGTCGCGCAGCACAAGGTCCGATTTGGTAAGAACCTCGACGGGGAACCTGTGTCGAGCCAGCGTCTCCAGGATGCGACGGGTGATGCGGTGCTCCGCCTCTATCGGCTGGTAGGCATCGCAGACTGCGCCCGTGCTTACGATGCTGCGCTTTAGCCTGGGGAGCTGCCTCTCCAGGGCATCAACCGCGTTTTCCTTGCAGTAGACGACCTGCTCAAAGGTCGCCGACAGCCCATACTGGTTGGCGCGAGCGTCGCAGTAAACGCAGAGATGGGCGCAGCCGCGATAGGGGTTGAGGGTATAGCTCACCCAGAGCCAATCGTCCACGTGCTTGAGTTTGTTGACCATTGACCTGGCCCGATAGGGGCGGTATTCGGTCTTCATGGGGAGAGGATCCCCTCTTTCCTGGCCTCGTCCAGGTAGGTCGTGGCCTTTCGCAGGAGCAGCTTGCGCGGATGCTTGGTCGTCAATTGGCGGCGAAGGAAGGCAACGAGCAGTTCGGGATAATATCGCCCGATGGTCTTGAGCCCCCAGCCGAGGCCCTTCAGGGCCGAGGTGTCCCGCTCCTCTATCAGCGGAGCCAGGAGCGCCAGCAGCCGCTCGATGCGGGCGGGGTCGTCCCGCACCCGCTTGGCGAAGAAGTGCACCGCCACGCCCACGCTGCGGCGCACCCATGGGTTCTCATCTCCGGCGAGGCCCTCTATGAGCCCTACCGCCTCGTCGAACTGGGCGAGCAAGCCATGGCCCAGAGGCCTTTCGCTGATGATGTGCACCACGTACCAGGCGTTCCCCCACATGATGTACTCCCGCGCTCTGGCGAAGGAGAGCCTCAGGTCAACGTCGTTGATGGCGATGAGCCCCTGGCCGGCGACGACGTACCTACCCATTGCCCTCGTCTCCACCAGGCGGTCCAAGAAGGCGAGGAGCTTCTGTGGCTCCTCCTTCGCTCTTTCCCCCAGGATTTGCCCCACCAGGTCGAGGATGGGGAAGGGGACTTTGGTGGTGAGAAGAGGATTGAGAGCCTCCAGCGCTGTCTCCTCCTCGCCGACGGCCAGCAACCCCAGGCACTTCTGAGCTAATCCTCTGGCCTCTTGCCTTCTCATCCCATCAACTCTGAAGCTTCACTATGAGGTCGTAGAGGGCCTGCAAATCCTCCTCGGAGTAGAAGTGGATGACTAGTCTGCCTCCGCGCTTGGAGCGGAAGAGCTGTACCTTGGTGCCCAGGGCCTCCCGAAACCGATCCTCCAACGCCTTGGTCTCCGGCGAAGGCGGCTGGCTCGGATGCTTGGGCCTCGGCCCGGCGGCCAGGCGGCGAACCATCTCCTCCGTCTGGCGCACGTTCAGGCCTCGCTTAAGGATTGCTTTCCAAACCTTTCGTTGGCCGTCCGGCTCATCCGAGGCCAGTATGGCCCTGGCGTGGCCCTCGGTGATTTGGCCTTGGGCCAGGCTGCTCTTTATCTCATCGGGCAGGCGAAGCAAACGCACAGAGTTGGCCACCGCTACCCGGCTCTTGCCCACCCTCTCCGCCACCCGCTCCTGGGTCAGGCCGAAGTCGTCCATCAGGTGCCTGTAGGCCGTCGCCTGCTCCAAGGGGTTTAAATCGGCCCGCTGGATGTTCTCTACCAGGGCTAACTCCAACATCTCCTGGGGAGTGGCCTCTCTGATGATGACGGGCACCCTGGTAAAACCGGCCAATTTGGCAGCTTCCAAGCGCCTCTCCCCAGCGATGAGTTGATAGCGGAGATCAAAGGCCCCGCGTTGGGCCTCCGCATCCGACATCCCTTCGGCGGCTAGACTGAGCGGTTCGGCTGAGCTCACCGTCGAAGCCTCGCCGAAGTCAGGCTCAGGATACACCTGGCTAACGATGAGGGGCTGGATGAGGCCGTGCTCACGAATCGAAGCGGCCAGCTCCTCAAGTGGTTCCCGAGCAATTCTTTGACGAGGTTGCATGGGGTTGGGCGCTATGCAATCAACGGGCACTTCGGTGGGGCCTGGTTCGCTGACAGGGATGAGGGCACCCAAACCTTTTCCCAAGCCTCTCTTTTTAGCCATGGTAGTACCTCCGATGAGCCAGAGTGAGGAACTTAAACTCTAAACTCTAAACTTAAAACTTCAAATTGTCGCCCATTATCAATTCCTGGGCCAGGGCTCGATAAGCCAAGCCGCCCTTGCTCTGAGGGTCATAGCTCAGGATGGTCTGCCCATAGCTTGGGGCTTCGCTCAAGCGGACATTGCGTGGGATGAGGGTGTTGAAAACCTTATCGGAAAAATGCGTGCGTACCTCCTCCACCACTTGTTGAGAGATGTTAGTGCGAGTGTCGTACATGGTCATCAGCAGCCCTCTTATTCTCAAGCGAGGGTTCAGAGTGTCCCGTGCCAGGTTTATGGTGTGGATGAGCAGGGTCAAGCCCTCCAAAGCCAGGTATTCGCATTGGACGGGGATAATGACGCCATCTGCGGCCGCCGTGAGGGCGTTGATAGTGAGGAGGCCAAAGCTGGGCGGACAGTCAATCAGGGCATAGTCGTAACGTTCAACCACCGGGACGATAGCTTTGCGCAGGAGATGCTCGCGAGCCAGAAGGCCAACCATCTCCACCTCGGCTCCAGCCAGGACTGGCGATGAGGGGACCAGGTCCAGGCAGAGGTGATTGGTTAGGAGTATGATTTTGGTAATGGGAACCTTGTTGATGATAGCGTCGTAGATAGAGAGGGGTAGGTTGTTCTTGTCGAAGCCCAGGCTGCTGGTAGCGTTGGCTTGGGGGTCAATGTCAATCACCAGGACCCTCATGCCACTAAATGCAAGATAGGCACCCAGGTTGATGGCGGTGGTCGTCTTGCCGACGCCGCCCTTTTGGTTGGCAAAGGCGTAGATCTTGCTCATAGCACTTGTCCTGTACCCTGTACCTGTCCGGTACAGGACAGGTGCGGGCAAGTACAGGGCATCGAAGCTCTAAAAGGAAACCCACCACAAGAGGTGGGCCAACCCTTCGGCAAGCTCAGGACGAGGAGACAGCGATCTCAGGACACCCGCTCACCCTGGGTGGGCTTCGTCGTGAGCTCAGCCGAACGGTCATCTCATCGTTCCCACACCAATCTAACCTGAGCTAGTGGTGAGCCACAGCGTTTTTGATAGGTAACACAGGGCTTCCATGGAGAACGTGAAATCACCCATCAAAATCAGTGTGTCGAACCACTAGAGCCTTTGGGCACGATAGTTACCTTGCGCTGATCGCCCTTACCTATGCTCTTAGTGGTCACGATGGGGTGGTCGCGCAAGGCCAGGTGGATGATGCGGCGCTCATGGGGGGGCATAGGCTCCAGAGCTATTGATTGGCGGCCAAAGGATACTCGCTCGGCCATCCTTTGGGCCAGTTGCCGGAGCGATTTCTCTCGACGAGCCTTGTACTTTTCGACATCAACGACCAGGCTGACCCAACGCTGCACCTCCCGGCTGACGATGAGGCGGGTGATGTACTGCAAAGCCTGCAAGGTCTGGCCGCGCCGCCCGATGAGGACTCCCAAGTCATCGCCCGTTACGTCCAAGATGAAGGGCGGCGCATCTTCGTCTTGAGGCATTTCCTCCTCGGGTCTAACAGACACTTGGGCCTTCATCCCAATCTTAGCCAACAATTCCTGTAAGGTTTCCCTGGCTATCTGCTCCACACCCTCCTCAGGGGGCGGTGCCTTCTCCTCCGGCCCGAAGCTGAGGCGGACCAGAGCATCCTTGGCTCCGATCCCTAACAACCCCCGGCTTCCAGAGCTCAGAACCTCGATCTCTACCTCGTCTTCAGCCTTCCCTAGCTCAGCCAGGCCCTTGGCGGTGGCTTCTTCGACAGTGGGGGCGCTGACTTCGATGCTCTCTGCTTCTCTTTCCATTCCCGCTTACTTTCCTTTCTTGCCTCTCTGCGGCAAAAGGCCACCCCCACCGGTGATGAAGTACTGGATGGCTATACCTACCAGGTTGGATATGACGAAGTAAACTGCCAGCCCTGAGGCCAGAGACATGGTAATAAAGCCAAACATCAGGGGCATGGTGATTTGCATGCTCTGGGTCATCGAGGCTGCCTGGGAATCGGTGCTGGGCGGGGTGGCCACTTTCTGTTGAATCCAGGTCGTGGCCACCACCAGAATTGGCAGGATATACAAGGGGTCGGGGTAGCCCAGGTCCAGCCACAGGAAATGGCTCCCCAGGGGCACCAGTTGGGAGAGGCTGGGTGAGGCGAATTTGCCCAGGCTCACCATCTGTAAGGGGGTGTTAGCCAGGGCTTTGACAATGGATTGATAGAAAGCAAACATGATAGGTAACTGAAGAAACATGGGCAGGCAACCCATGGCAGGGTTGATGCCTTTCTCCTTATAGAGCTTCATCGTCTCCTGTGTTTGCTTCTCTTTGTCCTTGGCGTATTTCTTGCGGATCTTCTCGATCTCCGGTTGGAGTTCCTGCTGAGCTTTCGCCGAGCGCTGTGCGGGTAGAGTAAAGGGCAAGGTGAGTAGCCGCACCAGCACGGTGAAAACGGCTATGCTGAGAGCGAAGTTATGGGCCAGCACATCGTACAGGAAGAGCAGACTGTTGACCATACCTTGAAGCAGAAGGTTCCACACTTGTGACACGGAAGCCACCTCCTTTTACTGTTCCGTCCGCGGGAAGACCCAGCGCTGGTTGCCGTTACCTGCATTCAGAGCGTAGACTCGTCCGTCCTGGGAACAGGTGTAGACCACCCCATCGGCCAGGGCCGGGGGGGCAAAGATGCTTGTCTGAGCGGTAAACCACCACCGCTTCTGGCCGGTAGCGGCATCCACGGCGTAGAGCTGTTTATCCTCTGAGGCCACGTAGAGCAAGTCATCGGCGAAGGCGGGACCGGCCAGAACTGCGCCCTCGGTGGCGAACTCCCATTTCTTCTGGCCGCTGGTGGCATCCAAAGCGTAGACCATCTTGTCCATGGAGCCGACGTAGACGGTATCGCCCACTACCAGTGGCTGGCTCCACACCCAGCCGCCCGACTGGAACTCCCACTTTTTCTGACCGCTGGCTGCGTCCAGGGCATAGACCTTGCCGTCGTAGGCGCCGAAGTAGAGCAAGTCCCCGGCCAGGGTGGGGGTAGCGGCTATACCGCCGCCAGCCTCGAACTCCCACCGTTCTTGGCCGCTTTCGGCGTCGAGACAATACATCTTATGATCCATGGAGCCGACGTATACCTTGTCGTCAGCTACCAGCGGTGTGGCCCAGATCCAGTTGCCGGTGGTGAACTCCCAGCGCCCGACACCCGTGGCCGCCTCCAGGGCGTAGACCTTGGAGTCGGCGGAGGCCACGTAGACCGTATCGCCGGCCACCGCGGGCCCGGCGATGATGGGCTTTTGGGTGGCGAAGGACCATCGCTGGTTGCCCGTGACAGCGTCCAGGGCGTACAGATTATTGTCGTTGGAGCCGACGAAGACCAGGCCTTCCTCCACCCCTGGAGTAGCGTAGAAGGGTCCCTTCTTCTCTTCACCGGGAAACTCCCACTTTTGATTCCCTGTATCCGCCTCCAGGGCATAGACCTTGGCGCCGGCGGCAACGTACACGATGCCCTCGGCCACCGTCAGCCCAGGCCAACTGGTGAGTGGTGCTCCACCACGACAGCCTGTTAGCAAGGCGACGATCATAAAGAGCCAAAGGACGACGTTAGGCCCCGTCATGATTCTTCTCAAAGTTCAGACCTCCTATTTCTATGATTGCTATCTGCTTCTTCTGTCACTTCGAGGTTAGCAGGATTTCCAACTTCAACTTTCAACACGGTAAGTCCCATTGTGTCCTCCAAGAAGTTCACACAGCCGCCTCAGCAATCGGGTAAACCACATCGGCTTGCAAAGCCTCGGCAGCAAATGCTAGCGCTGCCTGGATCGCCTCGCGGGTCAGCCGGGGATGGGCGTCAAGAATCTGTTCAACGGGTTTACCAGCAGCCAGCTTCTCTAGAATCAGCTCGATGGTGATACGCGTCCCAGCGATGACCGGTTTGCCCATCATCACTGCCGGGTCTGATACAATCAACCTCTTTTGCATTTCCATACTCCTCATAAGAGAACCCATTGTGCCGCCAAGATGCTGATGGTGGCTTTGCTTCACGGCACAGGATTGTATCCTCCGGGATTACGTGGGTGGCAGCGGCTGATGCGCTTGATGGCCATCCAGCCACCCTTCAGGAGGCCGTACTTCTCAACGGCTTCGTATGCGTACTGTGAGCAGGAGGGGACGAAACGACAGGTGGGGGGCAAAGCACGGGAGAAGGTGTTTTGATAAAGTTTGATGGTGCTTAGGACGATGGTTTTCAACGCAGGTTCTATCCCATCTCTTCGCCGGCCGTTTTCAGCAAACCAGCCCGTCTCAACAACTGCTCGACGGCCTGGTCTACTTGTCTGAAGTCCGCTTCTCGTATGGGATTGCGAGCGATGAA
>JAUWYT010000285.1 GCA_030615705.1 Chloroflexota bacterium | reverse complement strand
TTCCACGCCGCCTCGGCCATCTCAGCCAGGTACTGGCTGCACAAGATCTACCCCCCGGAGGTCCAAAAGGCCCACGTGCAAGGGGATTTCCATATCCACGACCTCTCCATCCTCGCCGCCTACTGCTGCGGCTGGGACCTGCAGGACCTGCTGACCAGGGGATTCGGCGGCGTGCCGGCCAAAACGGAGAGCAAGCCCCCCAGGCATCTCCGCTCCGCCCTGGGGCAGATCGTGAACTTCTTCTACACCCTCCAGGGCGAATCGGCGGGCGCTCAGGCCTTCTCCAATTTCGACACCCTGCTGGCTCCGTTCGTCCGCTACGACGGGCTGGACTATCGTGGGGTCAAGCAGGCCGTTCAGGAGTTCATCTTCAACATCAACGTGCCCACCAGGGTCGGATTCCAATGCCCGTTCACCAATCTGACGATGGATCTGGTCCCGCCTAGCACCCTGCGCGACGTGCCGGTCGTCATCGGCGGCGGGTTCAACGAGGAGACCTACGGCGACTTCCAGCACGAGATGGACCTCATCAATCGCGCCTTCGCTGAGGTGATGCTGGAGGGGGACGCCAAAGGACGGGTGTTCACCTTCCCCATCCCCACCTACAACATCTCCAAGGATTTCGACTGGGAAAACTCCATCCCCGAGCCCGTCTGGCAGATGACGGCCAAGTACGGCATTCCCTATTTCGCCAACTTCGTGAACAGCGATATGAGCCCCGATGACGCCAGGAGTATGTGTTGCCGCCTTCGCCTCGACAACCGCGAACTGCGCAAGCGAGGCGGCGGCTACTTCGGCGCCAATCCGCTAACAGGCTCAATTGGTGTGGTGACCATCAACCTGGCCCGCCTCGGCTACCTCGCCAGGGACGAAGAGGATTTCTTCCGCCGGCTGGAACGGCTGATGGAGATAGCCAAGACGAGCCTCGAAATCAAGCGAAAGACCCTGGAAAGGTTCACCGAGAGGAGGCTGTACCCTTACGCCAGGCACTACCTGGCGGGCATTAAGAAAATAGCGGGGGCCTATTGGGCGAACCACTTCTCCACCATCGGGCTGAACGGCATGAATGAAGCCTGCCTTAACTTCCTGGGGACTTCGGCGAGACTTCGGCGAGCTCAGTCGAGCCGCTCAGTCGAGCCGGTGGGCATCGCCCACCCCGACGGCAAGGCTTTCGCCCTGAAAACGCTCCACTTCATGCGCGAGAAGCTGAGGGACTTCCAGGTGGAGACGGGCAACCTCTACAACCTGGAGGCTACCCCCGCCGAGGGGGCCAGCTACCGGCTGGCTAAGGCGGACAAGACACATTTCTCGGACATCATCACCGCGGGCACGGACGAAGCCCCCTACTACACCAATTCCACCCATCTGCCGGTGGGCTATACCGACGACGTCTTCGAGGCTTTGGAGCACCAGGACGACCTGCAGGTGCTCTACACTGGGGGGACGGTGTTCCACGCCTTCCTGGGCGAGAGGATAGACGACTGGCGACAGGCGCGCCTGCTGGTGCGGCGGATCGCCGAGAACTTCCGCCTGCCGTATTACACCCTCACTCCCACCTTCAGCATCTGCCCCATCCACGGCTATATCTCAGGCGAGCACTTCCACTGCCCTTACGACCACACACCAGATGAATTGAAAACCGTGGCGCACGAGGACAGCAAGTTGCCCTGCGAGGTTTACTCTCGGATAGTGGGCTATCTGCGTCCCATTCGGAACTGGAACGTGGGCAAGCGGCAGGAGTTCGCCGAGCGCAAGGAATATGCGGTGCAGGCTGGGACAGTTGGGTGATGCAAATCAGGGGTTGGGTGAGGACCTCTCTCATTGACTATCCGGGGAAAATCGCCACCGTGCTCTTCACCGGCGGCTGCAACTTTCGCTGTCCTTACTGTCAAAATTCGGAGCTAGTGCTGCATCCGGAGAGCCTCCCGGAGATTGACCCCGCCGAGATCTTCCAGCTCCTCACACGCCGGCGGGGTTTGATTGAAGGGGTGGTGATCACCGGCGGTGAGCCAACGCTGCAGAAAGGCCTCGAGGGCTCTCTGCGGAAGGTCAAGGAGCTGGGCCTGGCGATCAAACTGAATACCAACGGCTACCGCCCTCAGGTTCTCAGAGAGCTATTGGAGCGAGGGCTGCTGGATTACGTGGCCATGGACATCAAGACATCCCTGGCGAAGTATCATTTGGCGGCAGGTGTGCCGGTTGATGTGCGGCGGATCGAGGAGAGCGTGAGGCTGATACTGTCCTTGGGGGTAGATCACGAATTCCGCACCACGGTGGTGCCGGGCATCGTGGCCCCTGAGGACCTCGAGGAGATGGCCAAGCTGATCGCCGGGGCCGGGAGGTACATCCTGCAGCAATTTCGCCCTCAGGAGACTCTCGAGCCCCACTTTAGAGAGATCGTTCCCTATCCGGCACAGACGCTGCTGGAGATGGCCCAGGCAGCGGAGAGATGGATAGAGGAGGTGGAGGCGAGAGGATTATAGTGTGTTCACGAACACACGGGAAAGAGCGGCGGCTGTACGGCCTCCCAATCTGAGGTCATCGGCCGGCTCATCTCCCTGGCCCTGAGAAGCGGCATTGAGACCGAGGCTATCATGAGACAGCTCAAGGGCATTCGCTGCCCCTCGCCCTCTTGGCACAAGGGCGGGTCAGCCCTTTCCTGCTAGGATGCTATACCCAAGTCCATTGAGCGCCATACTGGCAGCAACGCTGATAATCCAAAGGCCTCCGGCCTGGGGACTCTGGCCTGGAAGGGAAAGGCCATCGTCGAGAGCATGCCGGAGATCTTGCCCGGGTGCCCCGAATGTGGCGAGATCCTGGAGCTCAGTGAAGGGTTGATTGTCTGCCGCTTGTGCGGCTACTCGGAGTGTTTGTAGATCGTTGGCCTAACTGCTCGCTTTACGTTTTGGTGCTAAATGAGGTGACTTTTTCCAATGGCTTGCTTCCCTGACAACTAGCTGGCAAGCCCGCCCAGCGGAAAGAGCCACCAGAATATCAATCTGGTGACTCTCGCACCTTCTCATGTCACGTCTCTAGAG
>JAUWYT010000079.1 GCA_030615705.1 Chloroflexota bacterium | reverse complement strand
TTTTCGTCTTTCATCGTACCTATAGCAACTAAGTGTTTGGCATTTATTATAGACATCTTTTCCCTGATAGGTCTTATGTTTTCGCCTATGGTGTTTCGCCTTCTCTCGAGCTCTCTGTGTTTTTGCTGTATTTCAGCGAGTTTGTTTTTGGTCTCCCTGTTTATCATTTTGCTTCCTCTCCCCCTTCACTTTCCCTCTTCTCCTTGCCTCCGCTTCACCCTTCACCAGAGCGCTGACCATGTCCTCGCCGGTGAACTTATATTCACGCGACCCCCTCAGCTGCGGAAAGTCATTCCGCTCCTCGCTGCGCCTCTTCGATGATCTTCTGCGCGACATGGCTCGGCACCTCCTCGTAGTGAGAGAACCCCATGGTGTAGATTCCTCGCCCCTGGGTGATGGATCTAAGGTCCGTGGCATAGCGCTGCATTTCGGCCAGGGGGGCCTGAGCGGTGATAACCGCCATGCCTCGCTGCTGATCCATGCCCTGCACTCGTGCCCGTTTGCTGTTGAGGTCGCCCAAGACGTCGCCTGTGAACCCCTCAGGGGTAGTGATGGTGAAATTCATGATGGGCTCCAGGAGCACGGGGACAGCCTCCGGGATGCCCTTCTTGAAGGCCAGGTGAGCGGCAAGCTTAAAGGCGATCTCAGAGGAGTCCACCGTGTGATAGGAGCCGTCGTAGAGGGCGGCCCGAAAGTCGGTGGTGGGGTAACCGGCCAGGACACCCTTCTGCATGATCTCCCGGAGGCCCTTCTCCACGGCGGGGATGTACGAATTGGGCACCGCCCCGCCGCGGATCTCGTCCGCGAACTCGAAGCCCGAGTCTCGGGGCAAGGGCTCGAATCTGATGAACACATCGCCAAATTGGCCTCGCCCACCGGTCTGCTTTTTGTGGCGGCCCTGGGCCGAGGCCACTCTGGTTATGGTCTCCCGATAGGGCACCTTGGGCACACTGGTTGTGATACTCACCCCGAACTTTTGGTGCAAACGCCGGGCGGCGATGTCAATGTGGGACTCGCCCATCCCCGAGAGGATGGTTTCGCCAGTAGAGGGCTCGCGGTCCACCCTCAGGGTGGGGTCCTCTTCGACCAGGCGGGCCAGAGTGGTGCTCATCTTATCCAGGTCGGACTTGGTCTTGGGATGGACAGCCACCGAGAAAACTGGTCTGGGGAAGATGGGAGGGCCTAGAACGGTGGGATGTCCCTTATCGCAGAGGGTGTCACCTGTGGAAGTATTCCCCAGCTTGGCCACTGCCCCGATGTCACCAGTGCGTATCCTGTCGGTGGGTATTTGGTCTTTGCCGCGCAGGATGTAGAGTTGGCCGATCCTTTCCTCTTTGCCACTCCTGGAGTTGAAAACCCGCGAATCAGACTCCATCAGGCCCGAGTAGACCCGGAAATAGGTTAGTTTGCCAACATAAGGGTCGGCCAGGTTCTTGAACGCCAGGACGGCTAAGGGCGCTAGCTCATTGGGCTCCAGGGTTTCCTCCTCGCCTGTAACCGGATTAGTGCCCACTGTTTCCCCGACCTCGGCGGGGGAGGGTAGATACTCGATGATGGCTTGCAGCAGCGGCTGAATACCGACGTTGGCGGTAGCTGAGCCGCAAAGTACAGGCACTACACTACGATCGGCGATCCTCGCTTTGAGGCCGCGCCGAATCTCCTCTTCAGTCAGCTCTTCCCCCTCCAGGTATTTCACGATCAACTCATCCTCGCTCTCGGCTGCGGCTTCGACCAGTTGCAGGCGATAATCGCCTATTTCATCCTGCAGGGAAGCTGGACTCTCTCCCTCCTCGGCCTTAGAGCCCAGGTAAGCTTTTATGGCAATCAGGTCTACTATGCCCTCAAAATCTGCCTGGCTGCCGACGGGCAACTGGATGGGGATGAAATCGGCCTCGAATGCTTCCTTCAGAGCGTCCAGGCAGCGCTTAAAGCTGGCATTGTCCCGGTCCATCTTGTTGATGAAAACCAATCGGGCAAGGTTCTGCTCGTCGGCGTAGCCCCAGACCAGATCCGTACCCACCTCCACGCCCGACGCGGCGTCGAGGAGAATCAGCGCCCCATCAGCCACCCTGACGGCTCCTTTGACCTCGCCCACGAAGTCCAGATAGCCGGGGGTGTCGAGGACGTTGATCTTGTGGCCTTTCCACTCGCAGGGTACAATGGAGGTGCTGAGTGAGATGTGGCGTCGAACCTCCTCTTCGTCGTAGTCGGAGACCGTCGTCCCCTCATCCACTCTGCCCAGGCGGTTAATGGCCCCGGTGTTAAAGAGCATGGCCTCTGCCAGAGAGGTCTTCCCTGCGCTACCGTGAGACAAAAGGGCTATATTCCTAAGTTGCTCAGTCTTGTATTCCTTCATCAGTTCCTCCTTGTAGGGGGATCAAGTCGCTGACGTCGTCGCTCGCTTGTGATAATACAAAGCTTTCACGCAGACGACGCCTCCAATCCCATGGACGAAGGGCGGGATGCCCTGCCCTTGTATTGTAGAATATGATCCCCTAGATGTCAAAAGCGATTCGTCTCAACTCTAGCCAACAACTCCTCGACAAGCCCCTTTTCTTCCTCCAGGCTGCTTACCTCCCCGTCGAGACGGGCGTCACGGAGGGCGGATAGAATCCGGCCGAATATGGGGCCGGGCTTGAGGCCCATGGCCTTGAGATACTCACCGTCTATCTCAGGCTCGACAAAACGCAGCTTCCGATGATGCAGCTCCAACTGCTCGCGCACCAACTCCGACTCGGTGGCTATCCACAGGACGAAGATGGCTGGCCCTGAGTAGGGCTTCAGCAGCCGGTAGATAGCGCTGGGCTGACGTTCCCCGGCTAGTCCGCTTGTCAAAGACCGCAGCACATTGACCTGGCGCAACAGCGCAGCGTCCTCGCTGGCGATCTTGAGCCGATTGATGAGGCTTTCTAAATCCGGGGCGCTAGAGCGATAGGTCAACAGGGCTAGGTACATGATGCCGGTTTCTAGTTGCTGGTTACTGGTTGCCAGCTTCCAGCTTCCAGCTTCCAGGGATTCCCGCAGTCTTCTAAACCTCTCCCTCAACCAGTCGTCGCACCTGAGGCCAGGATATATCTGAGCCAGCACTCCTAGCTCATCCAGGCGACACAGGGCTTCCTCTGGCACCTCCTCTTCCAGGATCAGGTATAGTTCATGACGGATGCGCTCTCCCGTAGTGCGGTCCAGCAGGTCCAGGGCATTGCCGATGAGTTCCTCGGTGCGGTCTTCGATGCGGAAACCCAGGCGCTGCTCCAGGCGGGCCGCCCTGAGCATCCTCGTTGGATCTTCCACAAAGCTAAGGCTGTGCAGTACCCGGATCAACCCCCGCTTCAAGTCCTGCTCGCCCCCGTAGAAGTCCAAAAGCTCGCCGTAACGGCCCGGGACTTCGGCGAGCCCCTCGGCCTGAGCTCGGGACGAAGGCTCAGTCGAGCCGTCGAGGCAGATGGCCAGAGTGTTGATGGTGAAATCGCGTCGGTGCAGGTCCTGCTTGATGGAACTGCGCTCCACCTGGGGCAGAGCAGTAGGATGTTCGTAAAACTCGGTCCGGGCAGTGACAAAGTCCAGATAAGCGATAGGGAAGGCTTGCTCATCCAGGATTAACTTGGCCGTGCCGAAACGGGCATGGCTTTTCACCCGCCCTCCGACCTTCTTCCGCAAACGCTTTGCTAAAGCTATGGCATTTCCCTCCACCACTAAGTCCAGATCCAAAGTAGGTGTCCCCAGGAGTAGGTCGCGCACGAAGCCGCCTACCACGTAGAGGGAATAGCCCATCTGGGCTGCTGTTTGACTAACCTTTTGGATCAATTGCAGGAGGGGGGCAGGCAGGGCATCCTCGATCAATTGGGCGATTTCCGCCCTGCGGGGGCGTTGAGGAGGAGCGCTCCAGAGCTTGATCAGGTCCGTGCGGGTGACGATTCCGATGATCTCGCCTCCCTCGACTACAGGTATTTGTCCCAGGCCGTGTTCCATCATCACATCCTGTAGCTTCTGCACCGAGTCATCAGGACAGACGCTGACCTCTCCCTTGTACATGTAGAGGTTGACAGAAGCGTTATCGAAGCCGAGCTGAAGAGCCCTGTCCATCTGGCCACGGGTCAGGATGCCCACGATCTGCCCTTCCTCCACCACGGGGAAGCCCTCGTGACCGTAGCGGCGCATCATCTCCGCAGCCTCAGCTACCGTTGTGTCAGGCGGAAGGGTGTGCACGCCGTAGGACATGATCTGGCCGACGGTCACTGCTGGCTTGATATGGGCCTTTAGAAGCTCCAGGAGCTTTGCCTGAACCTGGGCCAAAGCCTGCCCCCGGATCAGGGCGGCGGAGGCTTGGCTGTGCCCCCCACCGTCGAAGTAAGCGGCTATCTCTGCCACGTCAATTGTCTCGCTGGAAGAGCGAGCCACTAGCTGGATGTGTCCATCCAATTCCACCAGGACGAAGAGGGCGCCTGGCTCAAAGAGGTCGCGCAGCTTGTGGGCCAAGGTGGCGATCTCCTCGATATAACCCTTAGCGCTGGCTGTAGCGATGACCACCGATTGGCCGGCGAATTCACGGATCTGGCTATTCTCAAGAAGTTGATCGTAGAGCTGGCGTTGTTCTTCCGAGAGTGGGTAGTGAAGGAAGTTGTTGACCACTTCCAGGTTGGCTCCTTGCTCCAGGAGCCAAGCAGCGCAGCGCACATCCCTTGGGGTGGTGGTGGGGTAGGAAAGTGAGCCCGTGTCCTCGTAGATGCCGAGAAGGAACAATGTCGCCTCGATGGGCGAGAGGGGCAAGCGAGCCTCGCTGATCTGCTCAACCAGTACAGTGGTGGTGGCTCCTGTCTCTCCGCCGGAATAAGTCATGCCTGGTGCGAGCTCTCGAGCGGGGGCATGGTGATCAATGATCCGCACCTTGGTCTGTGAGCTCATGCCCTTCAATTGGGTGAGTGCCTGGGTGTCTACTAGGATAACCCGCTCGATAGGGCGGCGGGGCAGATCATTGGCCTGCACGAAGGGCAGCTCGTCGCAGTAAAGGGTCAGGAAATGGCGCAAGTTGCGGTTAGGCCGCCGAGGCAGAACCGGTATAGCTTCCGGATATAGCTTCGACGCTCCCAATAGCGATGCCAGGGCGTCGAAGTCGGTGTTTTCATGGGTGAGTATGACTTCCATCGAGAACCCTCGCTCCTGATAAGGCACTGTCATTATAGCAGTAAAAGCCGCGATTGACAAACGGGAGACTAACAATCTGGCACCGCTCACAGAGTGCGATTGAGTTGGCAATGACCCCCTTGAATTCAGTTGACAGTTGCCGAAATCCTTGACAAAAAGAAGGAATCATTTTATGATACTGTGGTGCGTCGGACCTGTGGAGGGTAGGACGCACAGGGAGGCCAGAGGCGATGGTTGACGTGGTGACGTTCGGCGAGCTGCTGATTGACTTTGTCTCCACCGAGTCAGGTGTCTCATTGATTGAGGCCCCTGCCTTCGTAAAGGCTGCTGGTGGGGCGCCGGCCAACGTGGCCGTAGCTTTGGCCCGGCTGGGGGTATCCAGCGGCTTCATAGGCAAGGTAGGAGACGACGATTTCGGGCACTTCCTGGCTCAGACCTTGGCCGGTAACGGCGTGGATACCTCAGCTATACTTTTTTCCCAGGAGGCGCGCACCGCGCTGGCCTTCGTCTCAGTAAAGGAGGATGGAGAGCGGAACTTCATGTTCTACCGCCACCCCAGCGCTGATATGCTTATCCGCCCCGAAGAGATAGATGCGGAGTATATCAAGGAGGCCAGGGTTTTTCACTACGGCTCCATCAGTCTTATCAGCGAGCCCAGCCGTAGTGCCACCTTGGAGGCCCTGCGTTGCGCCCGGGGAAACGGCTTGCTCATCTCGTACGACCCAAACCTGCGTCTGTCCCTCTGGCCCTCACCCGCTGAGGCCCGACGGGGGATAGAGTTGGGTTGGGATTTCGCCGATATCATTAAGATCAGCGAGGAGGAGCTTGATTTTCTGGCCGGTACTCAGGATCTGGAACGCGGGGCGCATGAGGTCTTCCACTCGGAGCTGAAACTGTTGGTCATTTCCCGAGGCCGAGAGGGCTGCTATTTCGCCACAACAGAGGAGCGTGGGTACGTCCCCGGATACCGGGTGGCCACTGTTGACACGACGGGGGCCGGCGACGGCTTTGTAGCTGGCCTGTTGGCGGGTTTGCTGGAGATCGGGTTTCAACTGGATTCATCTGAAAGCCTTTTCGACGTCCTTCGCTTGGCCAACGCTGTAGGGGCTCTCACCACTACCAAACGGGGGGCCATCCCTGCCCTGCCCACAAGGGAGAAGGTGTTGAGATTCATCGAGACCTCAAGTTCGAAGGAAGCGAGGGCAAGTGGACAAAGGAGGTGGTGTTAGGGAAACATCTTCTTCTTACTCGCCGCCACTGGATTGCGATCCAGCAGCTTTTTCCGCCCCTTCGGTGCTCATTTGGCATGTGTTCCAGCGTTCCATCGCCGTTCTGAGTGCGTTGGGCGACGGACGAGCGTCCGCCGCGAGCACCAAGTGAACACTCACTGCTCAAGTGTGGGTAGGTCATTGAAGGGGGATAAAGTACAAAGGCGGTTCGTTTGCAGCGAACCGCCTTATTGTATACACAGCACGGAGAGCCTCTGGCACTACGCCGCCTTCCTCCCTCTCCTCCACCGACGCCAGATCAGCCAGAGGATGAAGAAGGGGATGGCAATGACTACAAGGGTGGGCAAGACGTAGATAATCAACAAGATGGCGGCATCTACGATGAACTGCAAGGTTTTGACCAGGTTTCGCAATGCATTGGCCGCAGTACCGGATGGCTGCCAACCGGCGACCACGATGGGTTTGGCCAACACATCGGGGATCAGTTCGATGTTAATGGTGGCCATAGCCGTCATCTTCTCCAGGTATTGCATTCGCCCCTTGACCTGCTCGATTTGCCCCCTGATGTTGGAGAGCTCCCGATGCACGGCCAGAACATCCTCGGCCTTGCGCGTCCGCTCGCGCACCTCGGTGAGAAGC
>JAUWYT010000063.1 GCA_030615705.1 Chloroflexota bacterium | reverse complement strand
ACCTTCTCGCCGATCTTGAAGGCCACCGTGGGAGAGGTGGGAGCCACCAGCACGTCGAATTTCCTGAAGGCCGCGTCGAAATCCCGCTTGATGAGGGTGCGCACCTTTTGGGCCTTGAGGTAGTAGGCGTCGTAGTAGCCTGCTGAGAGGGCATAGGTGCCCAGCATGATGCGCCTCTTGACCTCGGCCCCGAAGCCGTTCTGCCGGGTCTTGCGGTAGGCGTCCCACACATCATCCACCTCGGGGTGAGAGTAGCCGTATTTCACGCCATCGTAACGGGCCAGGTTGGCTGAAGCCTCGGCCGGAGCGATCAGGTAATAGGCGGGCAGGGAGTACTCGGTATGAGGTAGCGAGACCTCGTCTACCTCTGCGCCCAGGTCAGCTATTGTGTCTATGGCTGCTCGCACCGCTGTCTCCACCCCAGGCTGCATACCTTCGACAAAGTACTCCCTCGGAACGCCCACCCGCATTCCTCGAATGTCAGGGACGAGGGCTTGGGCATAGTTGGGGGCAGGAACATCCACTGAGGTGGAATCGCCGGGGTCGTAATGGGCCATGGCCTGCAGCATGATAGCGCAATCGGTCACGTCCTTGCCAAAGGGGGCGATTTGGTCCAACGAGGAAGCGAAGGCCACCAGGCCATAGCGAGAGACGCGGCCATAGGTGGGCTTGAGTCCCGCCACGCCGCACAGTGCTGCTGGCTGGCGCACACTGCCACCGGTATCGGAACCCAGGGCGCCCAGGCACTCGTCGGCGGCCAGGGCAGCAGCACTACCTCCGCTGGAGCCCCCGGGAACCCGACTCAGGTCCCAGGGATTCCGAGTGGGGAAATAGGCTGAGTTCTCCGTGGAAGAGCCCATGGCGAACTCATCCATGTTGGTTTTGCCCAGGATGACGGCGCCCCTCTGGCGCAGATGCCCAATCACCGTAGCGTCATAAGGTGGGATGAAGTTCTCCAGGATCCTGGAGCCGCAGGTAGCCGGCACGCCTGCTACGCAGATCACATCTTTGATGGCCAGGGGTATACCAGTCAAGGGATCGAGGGGATTCGACGGATTCCTTCGCCAGGCTGCGATCCGATCATCGGCCTCCTGGGCTTGCTCCAGAGCTGATTCAGGGGTGACGGTGAGGTAAGCTTTGACCTGGTTGTCAACTTCCACGATGCGATCGATAACGGCCTGGGTCAATTCGACGGCCGAAATCTCGCCCTTTCTCAACAGCTCCTGGGCTTCGTGGATGGTCAGCTCATTCAGTTTCAAGCTAAATCTCCAAAAGAGCTGGCAATAAGCTTCCGATCACTCCAGAATTGCGCGCACCTTGAAGCAGCCATTCTCGGCCTCGGGTGCATTGGCCAGGATGTCTTCGCGGGACAAGGAGGGCCTGACCCCGTCTGCCACCATCACGTTCCGTAAGGGGAGTACCGTGGCTGTGGGGGGGATAGCTTTGGTGTCCAAACGCTGCAATATCTCGGCGTACTCTAGAATGGCTGAGAGCTGCTCCCCGAACCTCTCCTTTTCCTCGTCGGTCAAGCTGAGCTTCGCCAGTTCAGCGATATGCCCCACTTCAACGCAGCTCAGTTTCGTCTCTTTGCCTCGCTTATCCATCTTCACACCTTTGTGTATTATAGCACTTTCGGACAGGGCAAGCAAGTTTGAACACGTAGGCCAGGACATTTCAGTCCATGCGGCATCCACTCATGGGGATGTGGAGGAGGCCTTCGGCCGCGTCGCCCAGGGCCTCGGTCTGGCCCTTGATGTAGAGGATTCCAGTGTAAGCCGCCAGGAGTGCGTCGAGGGTATCGTGTGAGAGGATAGTCTCCTGGGTGGAGGGAAGCGAAGGTATTAAGCGACACAAGCCCTCTTGGAGGGCTCTCCGCCCAGCTACTGTTGCCTTAGGTGGGAGTGGCCCGAAGAGACGCAGCTTGCTGGCATAAGGGTAGACTTCGATAACGGTGAACCTGCTGCGCTCTAGGCGCTGTTTTATGGCCAGGGCTCGATAGACCATTCCTTTAATGATGGAGCGCTTGGTGGTGTAGTAGCAGCCAATGCCCAAGGCCGATAGCTCCCGCTCGCACTGACGTCCCTTGCGAGAAGAAACGGGGCGACAAGTGCAACTCTCTTCCAGACAACAGAAACCCTGGGGCAAGCTGAGTGGCGCGTCAATGGCTACCAAGGCAGGGCATTGCTCCTCTGCTAAAGCGATGATCTCCTCGTCTCTGGTCACAAACCCTTCAGCTACGATATCCATCTCTTTCGTCAGGATAGCGAAAGCAGTCCCTTTCTCAGGCGAGGTAGTTAAGTCCAGGCCGATAACCCTCATCGTCATCTTACAGCTTTCAGCTTATCGATAAGCCACGCCATCGCTTTTAGCATCGCTACCTCTACCCTCTCTTGATAGCGCCAGAAAGCCAGAGCGATGGCTGCCAAGACAGCGATGAAGAACGCTCCTTGGGTTTGAGTGAGTGCGGCAGCGTTAGCGCCCACAAAGTTGGCTACGAAAATGCCTGGCAGGCGGCCGATGGCAGCCAATACAACTAACTCAGCCAGGGGCAGGGGGGTGAGGCCGGCCAGGAAGCAGGCTACATCGTCGGGCAGGAATGGAAAGAGGAAGACGAGGAACAAGAAAAGGGCACCCCTCTGCCGCGAATAGCTATCGAGACGTTCCAGCGTCTCTTTTCTAATCAGCCTCTCTGCCCAGGGCCGTCCGAAGCGTCGAGCCAGAGCCATGGCCACGCTAGAGCCAGCAATCACCCCGACCAGGCTATAGATAGTCCCCCAGGCCGTGCCAAAGAGGTAGCCATTTACAGCATCTATGGCCTGGCCGGGGATGGGGGCCAGGAGCACCTGCGTCACGTACAACAAGATGGCTGCAAGCGGGGCCCAGGGCCCAAACCTCATCACGAACCCCTGTACCTTGGCCCTGTCAGTGAAGAAAGATAGAAGGGGCTTGTGCCAAATGAGCAGGGTTGCGACCACGAGGGCGAGAAGCCCCAAGACAGCTATTGCCTGTCCTCGAATTCTACCCATGCTCTCAATATACCAGCGAAAGCCCAAATCGTCAAACGCCTGTTTCAACCAACTTGCGCTTTTTGCCTTTTTTTGTTAACATTAGAGGACGAGATTTAGCAGCGCACAATTTCCCGGATCGGTGGCCAGCTATTCGCCGCCACGAATCGAGTTATTCTGATATTGCCTGTGACCTCGGTTTGTCCTAGGAGAACTAGCCATGAATGTTAATACCAAGCGACGCATTTTGCGTAGGCGTAAGAAGCAGAATAATGGCCTGCTCTTGCGTTTGCTTTTGGGCATGGTAGCTATAGTCTTTTTCGCTATCGCTCTACTTGGCCTTTCGGGCATTGGCACGGTGGTTGGCGTATACGCCTACTACGCCAAAGACCTGCCCGACCCTGGCCAGATCGAGACGGCCCAGGAGGAATTTGAGACGACCAAGATTTACGACCGCACCGGTCAGGTTCTCCTCTACGAGATTTTCGACCCACGGCTAGGCGATCGTACCTGGGTTCCGGTAGATCAGATCCCGCTCCACCTGGGTCAAGCTACCATCGCCATTGAGGACAAGAGCTTCTACGACAACCCTGGCTTCGATATCAGGGGCATTGCTCGGGCCTTTTACTACAACCTGCGAGGTGGCCCTATTCAAGGCGGCAGCTCCATCACGCAGCAGTTGATCAAGAATGTGCTGATCTCTCCAGAGGAGAGATACAAAAAGCTCTACTCCCGCAAGATCAAAGAGGTCATCCTGGCCTTGGAGATATCGCGACGCTATAGTAAAGATCAGATTCTAGAATGGTACCTGAACTCCAACTTCTATGGGAATCTAGCCTATGGCGTGGAAGCGGCAGCTCAGGTCTACTTTGACAAGCCTATCCAGGAGCTGGATTTAGCTGAATGTGCTATGCTGGCTGCCTTGCCCCAGTTCCCTGGCATGAACCCCATTGATGCTCCCGGCGAGGCTCGCAAGCGCCAACACCTGGTGCTGGACGCTATGGTGCGTCAGGGCTACGTCACCGTCGAAGAAGCCACTGCAGCCAAGTACCAAGAGTTAGATGTCAAAGCCCGCGAGGAGCGTTTCGACATCATCGCTCCTCACTTCTCCATCTATGCCCGCAAGCGCCTGGAGGAGATGTTCGGCCCCGAGTTGGTTCACCGCGGGGGGCTGCGGGTCTACACCACCCTGGACCTGCAGAAGCACAACCTGGCTCGGGAAATCGCTCGGGAGTGGGTGGCCGAGCTGCAAGCTCAGGAGCGGAATGTTTCTAACGCTGCCGTGGTGGTCATCACCCCCCGAACCGGTGAGATCCTGGTGATGTTGGGCAGCCTCGACTATTGGGACGATAAGATTGCTGGCCAGGTCAATGTGGCCCTTGCTAATCGCCAGCCTGGCTCGTCCTTCAAGCCCTATAATTACGTGACCGCTTTCTCTCAAGGCTATACGGCAGCCACCATGATCATGGACGTACGCACCGCCTTCCCTGACCCGCCCCACCCGCCCTATGTGCCGGAAAACTACAGCCGCAAGTATCACGGCCCTAAGCGAATACGCCAGACCCTAGCGTGCTCTTATAACATGCCGGCTGTCAAAGTGTTGGATATGGTCGGGGTGAAGAACGTTATCAACACCGCTCACCGTATGGGCATAACCACCCTGAACGAAGAATACTATGGACTGAGCCTGACTTTGGGAGGAGGCGAGGTCAAGCTGTTGGACATGGCTTACGCCTTCAGCGTGTTCGCGAACGGTGGGACCATGGCCGGACTGCCTGTGAAAGAGCAGCGCCTCGGCTACCGTGAGCTAGATCCGGTGGCCATCCTGCGGGTCGAGGATCGAGACGGGGACATCATCTGGCAATACGCTGCCCCTGAGATCAGAGAGGTCTTGAGCCCCCAGCTAGCCTATCTTATCACCGACATCATGTCCGACAACAACGCTCGGGCACCAGCCTTTGGCTATGAAAGCAAGCTAAAACTAAGCCGCCCTGCCGCAGCCAAGACTGGCACCACGAACGATTTCCGCGATGCCTGGACTATCGGCTACACCCCCCAAATAGTCACCGGCGTCTGGGTGGGTAACAGTGGCAACGAGGCCATGGAACACGTACCTGGGTCGCGCGGAGCGGCCCCCATCTGGCACGACTTTATGGAAAAGGTGCTGGAGGGAATGCCCGTAGAAAGCTTCGAAAGGCCGCCAGGCTTTGAGGAGGCGGAGGTCTGCTCCGTCTCGGGAATGCTGCCCACGGAACACTGTCCTCACAAGGTCAAAGAGATCTTCATCGAGGGGACGGCCCCTACAGCATACTGCAACGTCCATCAGGTATTTCGAGTCAACAGGGAGACCGGTAAACTCGCCACTGTTTACACCCCGCCCGAACTGGTGGAAGAGGTAGTCTATGAGATCTACCCCCCTGAGGCTGCCAACTGGGTGCGCGAGGAAGGTATCCCTCAGCCGCCTAGCCAATATGACACAGCCTACGGCCCCGGTCCGGCTTCCCGGGATGTAGCCATCATCAGCCCTGCCCCCTATGCCTATCTTCGGGAGACAATCCCCATCATCGGAAACGCCAAGGCCGGGAATTTCCAGCTCTATCGCCTGGAGTACGGCCAGGGGTTAAACCCCTCGGCCTGGATCCAGATTGGCAGCGATCGCTATCACCAGGTCACTAACAGCCCCTTGGAGTACTGGGACGTGAGCGGTTTGGATGGGCTTTACACCCTCCAGCTTTCGGTAGTGGATGGAGGTGGAAACTACAGAAAGGCCACCATTCAGGTCACGGTAGACAACACCCCGCCCGCGGTCAAGCTCATCTATCCCTACAATGGCCACACCTATGTCATGGAGTACGACGAATACGTCAACATTCAGGCCGATGCCGTGGACAACTTCTCCATGGATCGGGTGGAGTTCTACCTGGACGATAATCTGCTGAGCTACAGCACCGTGCCCCCTTACAACACCAAGTGGACCATCGCCATGTCTGACACCCACGGCTACACCGAGACCCATCAGATCCACGTAGTGGCCTACGACGCGGCTGGAAACGAGGCCGAGAGCGAGAAGGTGCGCATCTACATTGTGCACGAGCGGAAAGAGGGCCAAACCACGGCATTGTGGCTGTACGACCAGGTGGGCTATTTCGAAGATACAATTTCTTGGCTCACATCAACAAGTCCCCATGCGACTTTCTGGATTGAGCCAGGGACTTGCAGAGACTATCGAAAAACTCTCTCCAAAGCGTCTCCCCGAGAGCAGATGACGGGGCGAGACGCGCTTTTGAGCAGGTTTTTCGGTATACTCTGAACCCCGAGGTTCCAGAGCTTTGAGAAATACTTCCCCCCTCAAAGACACCCTGGTGAGCGCAATCTGCTATCTCTTGCGCATCCCCTTTCGCCTTGCCACTCGAAGTGCTTCGTTCAATACCCCCAGGTCGATCTTGATCATCAAGCCCTGTTGCCTCGGCGATGTGCTTATGGCAACGCCGGTGATAGCAGCCCTGCGCCAAGTCTTCCCAAGAGCCAGGATAGATTTCGCCGTAGGTGGCTGGTCGCGGGCCGTGGTCGAGAACAATCCCCACCTGGACGGTCTCGTGGATTGTGGCCGAGTGGGGAGCGGCAGCCGCTACTCCTGGCGCGAATATCTTGGCTTGGTTAGACGAATCCGCGCTGGAAGGTACGAGGCATGCTTCGTCTTGGATCGTTCCCCCCTGATCAGCCTGCTGCCGTACTTAGGTGGCGTCCCTCAGCGGGTGGGCTTGGATAGCCGGGGCCGAGGCTTCTCTTTGACGGTGGGCCTGCCGGTAGGGGGCCTCAATCATGAGGCAGAGCTTTATCTAGACACAGTTCGGGCCGTCGGCATCGAGATAAACGAGCCAAGGTTGGAGTTCTATCCCGCTGAGGAAGATCGTCGCCATGTTACTGAGATGGTGAACAAATGCCAGGAGGTTGTATCTAGGAACCAAGTCCCACTGATCGTTATTCACCCAGCTGGGGGGAGCAACCCTGGGATGATCCTATCGGCCAAGCGATGGCTACCCCAGCGCTTCGCTGCCCTGGCCGACCGCCTCATCGAAGAGAGAGGGGCTCAGGTGCTCCTGGTGGGTGGGCCAAACGATAGACCCATCGGGGCAGCGATCAAAGAGGCCATGAGGCAGAAGCCCTGGGATCTGACAGGGCAGTTGACCCTTGGGCAATTGGGCGCTCTCCTGGAGCGGTGCGACCTCTTTGTTGGCCACGACACAGGAGCCATGCACTTAGCGGTAGCTGTGGGCATTCCAGTTGTGGCCATCTTCGGCCCCTCTCACCCGCGGACGTATGGCCCTTACAATGAGAACAGCGTGGCACTCTGGCACGACGTAGGCTGCAATCCTTGCCTGTTGCATGGTCGCTGGAACACTGCCTGTCGCCGCTTCAGATGTATTGAGGCGGTTACAGTGGAGGAGGTTTGGCAGGCAGTAGCGACTTTCCAATAGATGATCGGGGAGGAAAGAAAGCCTGGAAGTGCAATTTCCAAACTCCCATTAACAAGTCCCCATGGGACTTGTTGAACCTGGGTACAGCAAACAAGAGCCCCGGTCAGGCCTTAACTTGACTCTTGCTAACTTTATGTTGAATCCTGGAATTTTGGTCTGCCCGTCTGGCCTTCCTGAGCGGAACCAGGGCGATTGATGTGACACAACGGCGTTCCTGCGGTACAACAGGAACTCGTGCAGCGGCTGCCCGAGGGTGCGAAAGTGCTGGACGCCGGTTGCGGTGCCGGAGTACCCGTGACCAGATTCTTGAGCCGGTTCTTTGAGGTCACAGGCGTGGATTTTTG
>JAUWYT010000306.1 GCA_030615705.1 Chloroflexota bacterium | reverse complement strand
CCTGCGAAACGATTACGAGGTCAGTTGCCCGGAGCTGGACATCATGGTCAAGGCTGCTTGGAAGGCGGATGGGGTTTACGGCTCCCGTATGACGGGGGCCGGCTTCGGCGGTTGCACGGTGAGCCTGGTGGCCGAGGAGGCGATTGAGGATTTTCAGATCCAGGTGGCGGCAGCCTACGAGGAGGCTACAGGCATCGTCCCCCAGATTTACGTCTGCCGAGCCGAGGACGGAGTCGCGGTGTCCTGAGCCTTGTCCTGAGCCCTTGGTCCTTTGGCCCTGTACTTGTCGCCCTTGGTCCTTTGGCACTGTACCGTACGGTCCAGTACGGTGCCCAAGCCCTTGGTCCTGTGGCCCAAGGACACAGGGGACAGAGGATCCAGGACAAGTGCCAAAGGGCTCAGGACAGGCTCACGACCGAAGCCTCAGGCGCTGGAGTTAGGCCCTGAGGGGCCTTCTCAGCTTCAGACGTCGAATTCATTCGGCGCTCTCTAGCACCCGCATGACCCCACCGGCTACATCAGTGATGGCCTGGGCCTGGCGGAAGGATTCTGCCCCAGGCCCCACGGCCAGGAGGGGCACGGGGTTGGTGCTATGCAGGCCCAACGCGAGTTCCTCCAGGTTGCCGTGATCGCTGCTCATGACGACGGTGGCCGTTGCCCCAACCTCTTCCAGCAGCCCGGCGAAGAAGTGGTCCAGCATATCGAGGACTTCCAGCGCTTTCTCAAGGTCCTTCCGATGGCCAACCACATCGGGCAAGAACGATTCGTAGAGTACTAGATTGTAGTTGCGGCTGAGGCGAGCCAGGCGCTGGCCGGCTATCTTTGCTTCGATAATAGGCACCGCCAGATGTAGGTGTTCGACCAGGTAGCGGTTGGTGATGTCCCAGTATACGGCTTCGCCCAGTTTCAAATCCGCCAGGGTGCGAAAGGGCAGGCCAGCGGCCAGGACGCTGAGGGTAGTGGCTGAATGTCTGCATTTCCCCTCCTTCACCAGCCGAAAGTAGTGGGGGGTGTAGGCGTTAGCGAAGGTGGCTAGGTAGCCCCGCTCGGTGGCCCTCTTGAGGATATTGTGCTCATTGATGACCTTGATGAGGGGGCCGCTGGGGTAGGCGCCCAGGTGTCGGCCCAGCAGTTGCGCCGCGTTTACCCCGGTAAAGAGAGCTGTCTGGCCGGTGGCGCTCTGGGGCAAGCCTTGCACGCCCAGGAGGGCATCAATGGCTTTGAACAACAGGCCCGGCCGATCCACATTCGGCCCTGCTACCAGCGGCCCACCCAACAGCCGCCGCAGGTTGGGCATGGGAGCTAGCCAGAGAGGATTGGTCTTTTCGGCTGGCCCCACGCCCAGGCCATCCAGGAAGACGAAGATCACAGAAGGGGACACGGGGCTGGAGGGTAACCCTTGCGAAGGTTTGGCAGTAGCTTTCGGATCACAGGCGTCTTTGTCCACCGAAAAACGACCCATTGCCGAGGGTATTCGCAACCTTCGCAAGGGTGGCTGACTTAAAGGAGACACGAGGCTGTTCAAAGCTTGTAGCCGATCTTCCGTAGGAAGTCTCTGCGCCAGGCGATGTCCCCCTCGGCCTCGATACCCTTAGTCGGAAAGCCGTCCACGACCCCCAGGATGCCGCGGCCTTGCTCCGTCTCGACGACGACCACCTCCACAGGGTTGGCCGTGGCGCAGAAGATGCGGCAGACCTCGGGCACGTTCTTGATGGCGTTGAGGAAGTTGATGGGGTAGGTGTCGCGCATGAGGACGATGAAGGCGTGGCCAGCGGACAGGGCCAGGGCGTTCTTCTTGGCCAGCTCCACCATCTCCTCGTCGGTGCCGCTGGCCCGCACCAGGCAGGCCCCCGAGGACTCGCAGAAGGCCAGCCCGAACTTGGCGCCCGGCACAGCGGTGACCATCACCTCGTGGACGTCCTCGACAGTCTTGATGAAGTGGGATTGGCCGAGGATCATGTTCACGTCTTCAGGCTTTTTGATCTTGACGATCCTGAGTTCCATAATTACCCCTCCTGTTTTTGTTAGGGTTGTCATTGCGAGCGCAGCGAAGCAATCTCCTGCGAACTTGGGGATTGTTTCGTCGCTTCGCTCCTCGCAATGACAAGCAGAGAACTAATCTGGTACCACTTCCCAGAAACCCAACTCTGCCCTTCGCCTTTCGATCTCTTCCTCGGGCAGGCGGATATAGACGCCGTAGCCTTCGACGGCGACAGTGCCGTCCGCGAGGCGCAACTCTCCCCTGGCCTCAAACGCCCGGGATCGCAAGCGGATCAGTTCTCCACTTATGGTGAGCTGTTCCCCCAATGGCACAGGCTGGCGGAATTTGAGCTCCAGCTTGGCGGTCACAGCCCAGATGTCATAGGACGTGACCACGCGCCCGATGACCTCGTCCATCAAGGCGCTGATGATCCCGCCGTGCACGAAGCCGGGGTAGCCCTGGTGCTCCTCGCGGGGGGTGAACTTAGTGACCACCCGCCCGTCGTCGTCTTCATAGAAGAAAGCTTTCAGCCCGATGGGGTTCTCCATCCCGCACACGAAACACATGCGGGAATTGGGCTGCTTTTGCATCATCCGCCTCCGTACGATTCCAAAATCCTCTCCGCCTCCTCCAGCGCTGGCTTGTAGCAATGCGGCGGCCCGTCGCACCACGCCCGCTCTTTGCCAATCTCCGTGTGCTTCCGCGCCTCTTCGCGATCACCCTTGTCCAGCGCCATTTGAGCGAGGAAGTTGTGGAGCTCCGCCTGCTTCAGCCGGTACT
>JAUWYT010000311.1 GCA_030615705.1 Chloroflexota bacterium | reverse complement strand
AGCCGGAGACGGCCTGCCGCCCTTTCGACGCCACCCGCGATGGGCTGGCCATGAGCGAAGGGGCGGGCATGCTCATCCTGGAGAGCCTGGAGCACGCCACAGAACGCGAGGCCAAGATCCACCGCGACATCATCGGCTGCGGCACCACAGCCGACGCCACCCACATGGCCGCCCCCGCCGAAGGGGGCGAAGGAATGGCTCGGGCCATGAGACTAGCTCTGCAAAAAGCGGGCATAAGGCCCGAGGAGGTAGACTACATCCATGCTCACGGCACCGGCACGGCGCTCAACGACGTCAACGAGACGGCGGCCATCAAGACCGTCTTTGGAAAGCACGGCTATGATTTGGCCGTAAGTTCCACCAAGTCGATGATGGGCACCTGATGGGAGCGGCGGGGGCGGTGGAGGCCATAGCCTGTCTCAAAGCCTTGCAGGATCAGATCATCCCTGCGACCATAAACTATCAGCACCCCCACCCTCAGTGTGATTTGGACTACGTGCCCAATGAGGCCCGTCCCTGCCCACTGCGGGTGGTCATGTCCAACTCGATGGGCCTGGGCGGGCACAACGCCTGCCTGATCTTCCGCAGGCTCTAAAGATGTGGGGACCACTGGTATTCTTGTCTTCTTTGGCGGAACGTAGTATCATATGAGCCAATTCACAGGCTAGAATTGAGAGATATGGCTTCAAAGAGACATGCTCAGATCGTGGGCTGGGGCAAGTATGTTCCCAGGCAAGTTCTAACTAACGACGACTTGGCTAAAATGGTGGATACCTCCGATGACTGGATTCGCGCGCGGACGGGGATCGTCGAGCGCCGCATCGCCGAGCCGGGGGAAACGACCTCGACCATGTCTATCAAAGCAGCACAGGCCGCCCTTCAAGTGGCCGATGTGGCCCCAGAACGGCTGGACCTCATCATCGTGACTACCATCACCCCAGACTATCTCTTCCCCGCTACGGCGTGCTTGGTGCAGGATGCTCTAGGGGCAAGGCGAGCCGGGGCCTTTGACCTCCTCGCTGGCTGCTCAGGCTTCGTCTACGGGCTTGGGGTCGGCAGCCAGTTGATCATCTCCGGGGCCTACGAGAATGTGCTGGTCATCGGGGCCGAGACCTTGTCCCGCATTATGGACTGGACGGACCGCAACACCTGTGTCCTCTTTGGCGACGGGGCAGGGGCCTTGCTGCTTCAGGCCAGCGACGCCCCTGGCGGCGTGCTCTCCTTCACCCTCGGCGCCGATGGCTCGGGCGGTGACCTGCTGATCCTACCCGGCGGGGGCAGCCGCCACCCGGCCAGCGCCGAGACGGTAGCCCAAAAGTTGCATTACGCTCGCATGAACGGCCGCGAGGTCTTTCGTTTTGCCACCCGCATCATGGGCCGTGCGGCCAAGGAGGCGATCAGGGCAGCCAGACTGAAGATTGACGACATTGACCTTTTTATCCCCCACCAAGCCAACATGCGCATTATTCAATCTGCGGCTAAACAATTGAAGTTGCCCATGGATAAGGTCTTCGTCAACCTGGACAGGTACGGCAACACTTCATGTGCCTCCATTCCCATCGCTGTCTGTGAGGCCATCGAGGAGGAGCGGATAAAGCCCGGTGATCACCTGGTCTTGGTCAGCTTCGGAGCTGGGCTGACCTGGGCTGCGGCGGTGGTGCAATGGCACGTGCCGTTGCCGGCGCCCAGGCTGCCGTGGTGGAAACGCTTACTGAGGCGCGTTGGGTATCGTTGGGCCTGGCTCGTATCCGGCCTGCGCCGCACTAACCGTCAGTTCAATTCATGGTGGGGTAGAGTAGCAGCGCGGATTCGGGGCAACAACAATGGTTGAGTGTTGAATCGCCGAAGAACCTGGTTTCTTAGGAATAGATGATGGTCCATCCGTTGGTTACCCAGTTGCGTTTTACGCGGGGCGAGTTGGTGCGCTGTCTGGAAGGGGTTTCTGATGCCGATGCGCGCCGTCGCTTTGAACCGATGAACTGTATCAGTTGGATCGTGGGCCATCTGGCAAACCAGGAGAACGGCTACTGGGTGCTGGTAGCTCCGGGTGAGACGTTGGTGCCCAATCTGAACCAATTGGTGGGGTATGGGAAGCCTGCTAGCACACCACCGTTGGAGGAGATGTGGGATGCCTGGCGTACAATCACCAGTGCCGCTGATCGGTACTTGGATACCCTTACTCCCGAGTTGTTGCAGACCCATCTTGAGTGGAAGGGGAGACGTCTTCCGGAGAGCATTGGCACGATGCTCTTGAGGAATATCTACCATTATTGGTTTCATATTGGCGAGGCCTACGCTGTGCGGCAGTTGCTGGGTCATTCAGAATTGCCAGAGTTTGTAGGTGATATGTCAGTGGCGCTGTACCGTCCAGAGCGATAGGGCAGGCTGGTGTGCCCTGAAGCTATCGTTGCTTGTCGGTGAAAGCCCGACCAAGGCAAGGCTCGGGACGCCGCCCCGCATTTTTCTCCCACCAGCAGTGGTCGAGGTGAAGAAAGCGGGGCGCTCTGCCCTGAGCCCTTCGGCTACGCTCAGGACAGGCTTGTCGAAGGGTTGTGCAGTTGTGCAAGTGCCGCCCTCCGGGTATAATCAGGGCGAGTGATTGGCTCTATGGGAGTGACAATTGCATTACAAATTCGAGTGGGACCCCGCGAAAGAGAGGGCAAATATCCACGAACACAAAG
>JAUWYT010000277.1 GCA_030615705.1 Chloroflexota bacterium | reverse complement strand
GAACTCCTCGCCCAGCGGGCTGGCAATGCCCAACTCGGCTTGCTCCGCAGCCAAAAACTCTCTCAGCCTCTTCACTGTATCCAGCAGACGTACCTGCACGACTTCAAGGTCTAATGTGGGCAGCCGCTGGTAGCATTCTTCCAACTGCTGCTTCAGCTCTTGCCAGAAGCTGTTGGGGACATCGCCGTGGATAGTGAGCTGAAGCTCAGGCTTAGCCATGAGTCCGCCTTCGTTACAGATTGCAGAAGGGACCGTCACCCAGTATAGCAGCGAGCTTGCACGCTGTCAAGCGCCGAGACGAGAGCCAATCTGCTGCCGTTTCTGTGTTTCCATGCTCTCCGTGTTTCCGTGTTGAGGCTAAGTGTGGTATACTTTGTCACAGGAAGTAAGGTTACCCTCCCGATCGTGAGATTGGCTATGGCCAAGATCGACTATTTTGTGCCGGGGAAGAGAAAAGAGGCCGCAGGACCATTGGCTCGATATCTCCAGCCTATGCCCGCCGGTGTGGCCTCCGCCTACATCAAGGCCTGGACAGAGCCTGACCAAATCGTCCTCGATGCCTTCTGCCAGGGTGAGACGGTCTTGAGCGAAGCTGCCCAAAACGGCCGCAAAGCCATCGCCGTGAATTTCAATCCGCTGACTGTCTTGGCTGTGCGCGGTCATCTGACCTGGCCCGACTCACGCCAGTTGGACGCAGGGTTCACTCGCCTGGGCGATTCTCCTAAGCTAGGGATGCACCTCCGTGAACACCTGGAGGCACTATATAGCACCCTCTGTCCTCGGTGTCAACATCCCACCGTGGCTGATTACTTCATCTGGGACCGAGAGCGGGAAGAGCCCGTGGAGAAAGGCTGTCGTTGTCAGCTCTGCAAGAGCGAGGGCCTGGCGAAGGTAGAACCTGCCGACTTGGAAGCGCTGGATCGCATCGAAACGCGAGGCTTTCACTATTGGTACATTCTGGACCGCGTGGCTACCCGCGGCGAGGAGAGCCGAGAACAAGCCCGGAGGCTGCTAGATCTCTACACCCCGCGTAACTTGTACGCTCTGTCCAGCTTATTGATCAAGATCGAAGCCCTGTTCCGCGAATCGCCTCTGCAAGATGCTTTCAAATTGATCCTCCTCGCCTGCTTGGACTCCTGCAGTAGTCTCTATTCTGCCGAGGATCGGGCTCGCCCTCGCCGTTTGCACCCTCCATCGCGCTTCCTTGAGCCCAACGTCTGGCGGACCTTTGAGGCAGCCTATCAAGAGACCCGCCAATGGTCGCCTCTTCCTGAGATTCATTTGGCTAAAAACCTGGAGGAGATCGTTGTCCCCGATCTCTTTGCCTGGGCTGAGGGTGAGCCACCCGACGCCTTCCTCGACGCGCGGACGGTACGAAGCTTGGTCAGGGAGTTGCCCGAGGCAAGTGTGGCCTTGATCGTGGTCACTCCGCCGTATCCCGATCTCATCTTCTGGTCTCTCTCCTATCTCTGGAGCGGCTGGCTGTTGGGTCCCAAAGCAGCAGCTTCCCTGAAACCGCTTCTGGGGCGAAAAAGGACAGACTGGGCTTGGTACCATAGGGCCATGACGGTCACTTTCCGCGCTCTCTATAGAGTTCTGCAGGCCCAGGGACGACTGGTCCTGGCTTTCGTTGCTGAGGCAGTAGCCCTAGTGGAAGCCCTGCTTTTAGCTGCCAACGGGGCTGGCTTTGAGCTGGAGAGTTTGCTCTATCAGCCCAACGACGGTGACAAATATCGCCTTTCTTTCGTCAAGATCGCGGAACCGGTCGCAAGGCCCTCGGCGCCCGATCTCGAGGCTTTGGCTGGTGAGATCCGCCATCAAGCTGTGGCCGCAGCCGAGGAAGTGCTCGGAGAGCGAGGGGAGCCTCTGGCCTTCCCTTGGCTGCGCAACGCTATTTACGAGCGCCTGAGTCAAACAGGCCATCTGCGTCAGGTTCTGGCCGTGGAGGAGGAAAGCTTTTCAGCCCCGGATTTCGTGGCCGAGCAGGTGGAGGTGGCTATTCAGGAAGCGGGGCCAGTACTGGTCCTCTTAGATGTAACTGCCGAGGAAGAGCCCAGGCCGCCACTTTGGTGGCTCCGGGAGCCGCAAAAGGCCGCCTGCCCCTTGGGAGACCGGGTAGAAGAAGCAATCCACGAGATACTGCGGGAAAGGCTGACTTTGGACCGCCAGGTGCTGGAGGAAGCCATCTATCCCCGTTTCCCCGGCTTTCTCACTCCCGAGGAAGGGCTTATCGAAGCCTGCCTTGAGTCATACTCAAAGGAGATCGCGCCTGACAATTGGCAGCTCCGGGCAGAGGATCAGGGGGCCAATCGGGAGAATCAGCGTGTTCAGGGCGTGGCCCATCTCATAAAGCTGGGCCAGCGGCTGGGATACAGTATTTGGCTTAACCCAGCCTGGCGAGAGCAGTTGTCCTGGAATACAACTACAGGGCGGGCATCAGAGGACGGCAAACTGGCCAAGTTTTTGGCGACTGAGAAAGTGGCCTTCGATCCCGGCCCTTTGGTCAGCTTCGACGTTCTGTGGTATGAGGAGGGGACAATCCACGCTTTCGTCTTGACTGCGAAGGCTGCCTTGGGCCATCTCCTGAAGAGGGAGGCCGGGGCTGGCGAAATCTATCGCTACCTGGTCATTCCTGCCGAGCGAGCCTCCTTGGTTGACTTCAAGCTGCGTCGTAATCCCTTGTTAGGGGAGGCGGTGACCGAAGGTCATTGGCAGATAGTCAAGTACTGCCATTTGGCCTGGCTAGTGGAGGCTGAGGAAATAGACCGCCACGATCTTAAAAAGATCGTCGGCCTGGAGCCTATCATCGAACAGGCCGAGGCCCAGATCCCCCTGTTTTGATCACAAAGGAGCACGAATATCATGTTGACTGGGAATCTACCTCGCGTCCCCATCGCTCACCCGCCCCCCCTTGGATGTCCTTAAGCCCCTCCTCCCCTTGGGCCTGGAAATGGTGTACACTTCCCTGTGGGCCAGGTCTGCCATAGCCGGTGCTCCTCCTTCTTGATTTGGTTCCATAACCATTCTACTTGAGGAGCACCAGCTTTGTCCAGAACCTGCCCCGTCACCTGGTAACGATGTCTTGGCCCAAGAATCCCGGGCGGTTTCATAAACTAGGGAAAAGTTTGATTTGACTATATTTCTCATCGAGCATCGTAGGAGGGTGGTGATGGGGATTTGTGAGCGGATATCAGCGATAGATTTTGGTGCCCTCATAGGGGAGGGAACGCCTGATGAGATAAG
>JAUWYT010000044.1 GCA_030615705.1 Chloroflexota bacterium | reverse complement strand
ACCACCTCCTTCTCGACCACCACGGTCTGGACCACCGGCTTCTCGACGACCACCTCCTTCTCAATGATCTCTGGCGCCGGGGCGGCGCAAGCTGCTAACATCGCCAGCACCACCCATAGGGAGACGATCGCTAACGTTGTTCTCTTCCAAGACATTTCTTTCCTCCTTCTTCATTGAATTTGTTGAGGGTTTAACCATAACCCTCAGAAGGCCAGCAACTATGTGTTTTCTCTGCCACCACCTCCTTTCAACCACGAACCTCTGTTGGACATGAGTAACGAGATAATGAGTAACGGGTTAACGAATCGTCCGTTACCTCATTGACTTAGCAACCCGTTACCTCACCGGCTATTGTATCACCTTGACCTGAGTTTGTCAAAACCGGCCTGGCTCACTCTACCCTGAAATAGGGTTTCAGCACCTTTGTCGTCACCGCCCGCGCTGCTGTGGCCAACTCCGCTGGATCGCGCTCCCAGTATTCGGGCCGGAACAGCTCGATGGAGCAGAGGCCGTCGAAGCCGATTCCCTTGAGACGAGATAGGATGTCGTCCAACGGGATTACTCCCTCGCCGGGCAGCAGACGGTGGGCATCCTCTATGGTCTCCCTGGGCCGGGCCTCGACGTCGTTGATGTGGAATGTGAGGAGCTTGTCCGGATCGAGGGCTTCGATGGACGGAAGCTCTGAGCCGCCGGCAAAAAAATGGCAGGTGTCTATGACCAGGCCAATGTTGGGCCTGTTGACCGCCTGCACTATCTCCCAACACTGCCCCAGGGTGCGCACCGAGCACCAGCCAAAGCCCAGGAACTCGAAGGCCAACTGCACCCCATAGGGAGCGGCGATGTCCGCCAGGTCACGCAGCACCCGCACCGACTTCGCCTTGATCTCCTCCCAGGAGGCACCTCCCTCCGGGGTAGGACTGGGCACGACGACGATCTTGTCGCAACCCAGCGCATCGGCTCTGGTACATAGCTCGTGGCAACGGGCCTTGATCAGCGCGTAGTCCTCCGCTGAGCGGAAGGTGATGAACTCGATGGAGTTGATGCTGGCAGGCTGGACGCGGTGTTGAGTGAAGAGTGCGTTGAGGTCGTCGAGGCTGCGATTGGCCAGATAGGTGTCCATCTTCGCGGCCCAGATTTCGAGGGCTTTGAAACCCGCCTCACCAGCAGCGGTAATATCCTCTGGCAGTGTGGCCTTCATGGTGGTTGCGCCGTTGAAGCCAAGTAACATGTTGACACCTCACAACCCCTTCTTCTCCAACTGCTCCCTGATGATCCTCTCCAGGTCCTCCTCGCGACCAGGGCCGAAAAAAGGCGCTTGGCCGTCAATGTAGAAATTCATCTCACCGTACCTACGAAAGCTCTCCCTGTCAGTGAGAAAGTACTCGGTGACCTCGACTTTCTCAGAGAGCTCTCCAGCCTTGGCCATCAGCTTGCGGTAGTTTGCCGTCATGAAAGGACACTGATCGCTCATAACCACTTCCACGTTCACCTTGCCCGGCTCGTCCCGGGCGGAGAAGGCAAGCGGCACCCAGGCACACTGGGCATCGCTCTGGTGCTTTTTCAGCAACAGGTAGGTGGACCCCATCTGCTGGGCGATTTCGAAGCCCATCTTCAGGAAGAACTCCCTGGGCATCCAGCCTTCGGCGGTTACCGTCACCAGGCCCTTCCTGTCCGCGGTCGCCTCAAAGACCCTCTCCATCAGCGTCCGACCGCAACCTTTTCTCTGTGCTTCCGCTAAGACGTTGATGCAGGGCATGAAGTAGAGATCATCGCCTGAGACCGCGGTAAAGCTCTCCTCCAGGCGATGGAACTCCACCCTGCCCACCGGGTTTCCGTCCTCATAGGCCACGAAACCACCTGAACCCCGACCTGCTCTCTCAATGAACCAGGTGCCCGATTCCCTCCCTGCCCGCAGATACTCGTTCTCTGGAGGGATGCATCCCACGTAGAAATCAGCGATGTTTCCTGGGTTGATCTCTCTGATCTCAATCATCTGCCCCCCCCTTCGCGATTTCGCCATGAGTCATGGCTTCATAATGACGCAATAACCTAATGGTTTCTTCGACGTAGCGCTCCACCTCCTCTCGCCAACCTTGTCCCTTCACCGGAGTAAAGGGATCGGGGCCGGAGGCCGTGCACTCGACTATGATAGCACCGTTGTATTCGATTTCCTTGAGAGCGCGCATAACACCCAGGAAGTCGGTATGCCCACGGCCGACCGCCTGGCGGTTGGAGTCGGCGACATGGAAAAGGACCAGATGCTCCCTGGCCGCGAGGATGGCACTGCCCAGGTCCGCCTCCTCGATGTTCATGTGATAGGCATCTAAAAGAATGCCAACGTTGGGCGCTCCCACTTCCTCAACGAAGCGCACTGCTTCCTCGGAGGTATTTAGCAAGTGGGACTCATAGCGATTAAGAACCTCGACCGCCACTTGCACACTCAGTTCCTGAGCTCGCGCGGCGACGCGCTGGGCTCCCACCACATAGTTCACGTACTCCTGCTCGTAGGTGGTCACTGGCCGGATACGCCCCACTTCTCCGTGGCATCCCACGATGGGCGCTCCTACCTCAGTGGCGAAGTCCAACAGGCGCAGGTAATAATCCACCGCCTTGGCCCTCACTTCGGGGTCGGGATGCGGCAGGTCCGCGTCGCCTGGGGTGAGGGAGAGTACCGCCAGCCCGTGATCGTCCAGGACAGCTTTGACCTCGGCGGGATCATAGAATTCCAGATCGCCCTTCAGCTCCAACCCGTCGTAGCCGAAGCCAGCCAAATGAGCCGCAGTTTCGGCCAGCGACTCATCTCCGAAGATCCAATTGCAGACGCCGTACTTCATATCCACTCCCTCCAGCGAAAGTGCTGATAACTATATCACACCTGAATTAGGTTGTCAAAAATTTCATCCCCCAATCTCCGACATCGTACGCCCCTGAGGTATGACCTGCTCAGACAGGTGATGCCTCTCCGGCTTGGCGCGCACGGCCTCGACGATCAGGCACTTGATCTGCTCAATGGTTGCCCCCTGGCGCAGGGGTGTCCTGAGGTTTATCTCGTAATCCGAGAGGAGGCAGGGGCGCAGCTTCCCGTCGGCGGTGAGGCGCAGGCGGTTGCACTGGTAGCAAAAGTGCTCGCTGATGGGGGTGATGAAGCCGATGGTGCCCTGAGTGCCCAGCAGGCGATAGTAGCGGGCCGGGCCGCCGCCGCCCAGCCTGGCCGGGATCAGTTCCCCTAGCTCTCTCTCGATCCTCTCCCGCACCTCGCCCATCGGCACGTAACCATTGCCAGCCCAGTCAGCGTTGTCGCCTAGCGGCATCACCTCGATGAAGCGCACGTGCCAGTCCGGGGCGCGGGTCAGGCGAGCGAAGTCCACCACCTCGTCGTCGTTGAGGCCCCGGATCACCACCGTGTTGACCTTGACGGGCACAAGCCCTGCGTCCTTGCCCGCGGCGATGCCTTCCAGAGTGTCGGATAACTCACCCAGGCGGGTGATGCGGCGAAACCGCTCTGGTCTCAGCGTGTCCAGGCTGACGTTGACCCGGTTGAGGCCCGCCGCCTTCAGCTCCTCGGCGTAGCGGGCGAGCAGGATGCCGTTGGTGGTCATGGCCAGGTCGTCAATGCCGGGGATACGGGCGATCATGGACACCAGGCCCACCAGACCCTTGCGCACCAGCGGCTCACCGCCGGTCAGACGCACCTTGCTGATGCCCAGGCTGGCCGCAGCCCGCACCACCCGCTCGATTTCCTCATAGCGCAGGATCTCCCTGTGAAGACGCCAGGGAATCCCCTCTGGCGGCATGCAGTAGATGCAGCGCAGGTTGCAGCGGTCCGTAACCGAGACGCGCAGATAGCTGATGGGGCGATCGAAGTTATCCAAATATGGCATATGGCTCTACCCTAGGGCTTGCGCAGTGATTCGGCGCAAGCCACTACATATAAGACTGAGAAGAGAAGCGAGGGGGCAACCCTCGTACTCCCCGGGCTTTCGCTGCGCACGCCCACCCTATCGAGCATTTTGACTAACCACAAGAATTTTGTATAATCAATGTGTAAAAGAGAGGTGTCCGTATGTCCACCGCTGAACGAGTAGAGAAAAAAGAACGGATCAACGTCCTTCTGCCCTCCTCTCTCCTGGCCGAACTTAGAGAGTTGGTACCCCCCCGCGAGCGCAGTGGCTTCATCGCCGAGGCCACCGCCCAGCGGCTCCTTCAACTCAAGCAGCAAAGGGCCCTACGGGAGTCAAGAGGTGCATGGACCGACGAGAACCATCCTGAGCTGCAAACGCAAGAGGATATGAGGAACTGGCTTAAAGAACTCCGCGCCTCCACCAACATCAGGATAGAAGGGATGGGCGATGATCGAATATCTCCTGGACTCTGATGTTCTGATCTGGCAACTGCATGATCAAGAGGAGACGGTGGAATCGCTTGCCAGGCTGTCAAAGAAGGGCATCCTGGCTTGCTCAGTGGTATCCATTGTCGAGATCCAGGCAGGGGTGAGGCGCGGCGAGGAGAAGAAAACCAACGCCCTCCTGGACTCCTTGAAAGCCTACGACGTCACATCGGCCATCGCCAACCTGGCGGGCAAGTTCATTCGAGATTGCCGAGCCAAGGGCATAACGCTTGATTTTGTTGACTCCATCGTTGCTGCCACCGCTGTAATCCACGGTCTGACTCTGCTCACTTATAACGTCAAGGAGTACCCCATGCCCGAGGTCACACTCTACTATCCCTAGAAGGAATCGAGAAGATCCCTCATCTAAAACACATGCACTGCCGAGGCCTTGAAAGCGATGTGAACCCACATCCCCTCCCTTAGGCTCATCTCCTCCAGGGACCTCCTGGTGATCATACAAATGAAGTCGGGCGGGATGCGAACTGTGACGTAAACGACCGTCCCCCTGTCCGAGATGCCCACAATCCGACCCCGAAAGCCGTTGCGAGCGCTGCTGAGAAGCGGCTCCCTGGAGAGGACGACCTCCTCCGGCCTGATTGAGGCGTGCACCGGGCCCTCGAGCTCAGTCACCGCCACTATCTCCACCCCACGGTGCCCTGAGCCCTCAGTCCTTGGGCCCTGTACTTGTCGCCCTTGGTCCTTTGGCACTGTACCGTACGGTCCAGTACGGTGCCCAAGGACAAAGGGTCCAGGACAAGTGCCTGAGGACCAAGGGCCTGCCGAAGGGTCGAGACAGACGAGCTTGTAGCCGCTCTCCTCAGAGAGCGCCTCGCCCCGGAAGATGTTCCTCACCCCCACGAAGCGAGCCACGAACTCGTTGGCCGGGCGGCGGAAGATCTCCTCCGGCGTCCCCACCTGCACGATCCGGCCCTCGCGCCTCGAATCGCCCACGCGATCCTCCCTTCGGGCTAGAGCCCTCAAGGGCGAAGCCTTGAGGACGGCTATCCGATCGCCCAGCGCCACCGCCTCCTCGAAGTCGTGGGTGACGTGGATGGTGGTGGTGCCCAGCTCCTGGTGGATCCGCCCCAGCTCCCGCTGCAAAGCCTCTCGGGTTTCAGGGTCGAGGGCGCTCAGGGGCTCGTCGAGGAGGAGGAGCCTCGGCTCGACGACCAGGGCCCGAGCCAAAGCCACACGCTGGGCCTCACCGCCGCTCAGCGTTCCCGGCATGTGGTGGAGCAGGTGCTCGATGCCCAGCAACCGGCCGATGGCGGTCACGCGCTCCTCGATGACGCCCCGGCCCATCCTCCGCAGTCTCAGCCCGAAGGCGATGTTCCCTGCTACGCTGAGGTGAGGAAACAGGGCATAGTCCTGGTAGACGAAGCCGGTCCCGCGCCGCTCAGGCGGGGCGTGGGTTACGTCCTCGCCAGCCAGGAGGATGCGCCCTTTGCGGGGTTGATGCAGCCCGGCGATGGTCTCCAGGAGGACAGTCTTGCCGGCACCGGTGGGGCCGAGGACGATGAAGTACTCGCCGTCGGTGATGTCGAGGTTGATGTCGCACAGGCGGAATTCCTCGAGGTCAACCCACAAGTATCTTATCTCTACGCTTCCGCGACCCTTCACGCCCTTTTCTCCCCCCTTCCGGCTATCAACCGCAACGCCACGAAGGTAGTCAAGCAGATCAGAATCATCAATGTGGCTATCGGCCTGGCGTAACTCAACCCGAAAGACTCGAATCGCTCGTAGAGGAGGACGGGGGCGACCATCGGGTGATAGGCCAGGATGACGACGGCTCCGAACTCGCTGAGCCCCCGCGCCCACATCAAGATCATGCCCGAAAGGATGCTCCGCCAGGCCAGCGGGAAGGAGACGCGCCAGAAGGCCCGCCAGGGCGATGCGCCCAGCGTGCGCGCCACCCTCTCCAGGCGGGGGTCAACCGCCTCGAACCCCTCCCGCGCTGCGTTGACCAGGAACGAGAGGCTGACGAAGAGCATAGCGATGACGATGCCCGGCGCCGCGGAGACGAACTTGAGGCCGACGAGGCCGAAGGCTTTGCCCAGCGGGGTGTGCCGCCCGAAGCCCATCAGCAGTGCGATGCCGGCCGCCGAGTGGGGGACGACGATGGGGACGTCAATGATGCCCTCGACCAACCGCTTGCCCGGAAAGTCCGCCCGCGCCAGCAGGTAGGCCAGCGGGACGCCGCAGACGAAGGCGATAGCGGTGGCGATTAAGGAGGCGTAGAAGGTCAAGCCGATGGAGCGGCGCACCTCCTCGTCCAAAAGCGTCCGCCAAAGCACTGCCGGGCCGGAGGCCGTGATCGTCCGCAGCAGGGGCCAGGCGACGAACAGGATCAGCAGCGATCCGAGCCCGACGAACGATACGCGCATCTTGTCGGCAAATAAGGCTCTCATATCTATTCCGTTCTATTCCGTGTTTCGTACGGCGTATTCCGTATCGGTGATTGTTACGCAATACGGAATACGCAACACGTACTTGCTTATCGTCTACTTGACCAACGTCTGCAACACGGCAGGCAGAGCATTCCTATCATCGGCGACCGGCGGCACGATGGGCGGCTGGCCTTGCTCCTCCATGATCGCCTGCCCCTCGGGGCCAATGAGGAACTTCACGAACTCGAGGGCCAACTCCGGGCTGGGAGCATTCTTCGGGATGGTCACGCCGTAGACAATCGGCTTGCCCACCATAGTCATGGTAGTCCCCGGCTCCTTGCCAGCGATCTCCACCGTCGCCTGGCTGTACAAGTCCGCATGTTCGACCATGCTCAGGTTGATCTCGTCCGGCAGTTCGACGAACTTCATGCCGTGCTGCACGGCCACCGACCGATACTCCCAGGCGTAGTCCATGTCACCCGATTCCAAGAGGGCGATCAATACTACCGACTTGGGACGCACGTTCTCCAGCGGGCAGTGCTCCTCTAGCCTGGCGTTCAATCCGGGCAGTCCGTAGTGCTCCTCGGCCAGTTGCCAGACCATCAGCGTGCGGTACCCGCAGGGGTCAGCGTCGGGATCGGAGTGGCCGTAGATCACCCCCTGGCGGGTGAGGATCTCGTACCAGTTGTCAGCATTGATGTCGTCGGCGTACTGCGACTCGTCGGCGTAGGCGATCACCATCGTGTTGCGGGCGAACTGGATGTTCCAGCCGGCGAAGTCGGGGATCAGCAACTTGTCAATGACCGTGTAGTCGGCCGACATCATCAGGTCGGCCTGACGGCCTAACTCGCTGATCTTACGGGCGGCTGCGTTACTGCCAGAGGCCTCGGTCTCGAAGGTCACCCCGGGGTACTTGGCCTGGAAAGCCTCCGCCAGGGCCTTCATCGGCACGGTCAGGCTGCCAGCATGGAAAACAATCAGTTTTCCCTCCAGAGCGGGCTGCTCAGGGGCAGCGGTCGGCGGCGCGGGCGCTGCTGGCATACAGCCAGCCACCAGGGCCAGTGCTACCACCAGGGCTACACGTATCCAGAGTATTCGCTTTTTCATCGTGAGTCTTCCTCCTTAGTGAGATTTTGATCTGCGTTCACGTCCACTCTGCACTGCGTCAGTTGTGCGTCCCATCACCCCCTTCCCTTTTGCCCGCGCAAGAAAGGGGCAGATGGGAGCGATCTGATGGAAGACCCACACCAGCCCAAGTCCCCTTCCCAAGCACGGGAGGCATGGCCGTTTCCAACCACACCCTATCGCCCATCCCCCGTTAGGCTCAGCCCTTAGGGGCAATGGGTCGGAGACCTACGCACACTGCTATGTTTTTGTTGAATCAGAAGCCCGGCTTTGTGTCCTGCCGCCGCTTATGCTCGCTACAAAAAGCCGGCGTCCACCTGGAAAGAGGGGGGCGCCGGCCTGCTGACTGCCTGTCGTCCATTCTCCTTTCCAAGCACGGGAGGCGTGGCCGTTTCCAGCCACACTCTATCACCCGTCTCCCGTAGGCCGAGCCCTTAGAGAAAAAAGGGCAGAGATTCTTCATCAGGGAAAACATCCCAACTGGCATTGAGTGATTCTGATACTCAACCCTTCAGCCGCCCTGCCTACGTCAATTCGTTCTATCGTTAGCTCTCGAGCGATGTCCCAGGCCGTTGTGCAAGGTAGACACGTCTCAACTACCCGGTCCCTGATCCTCGCTTCTAATTCCCCTTCCACCTCCTGCGCTGGCTCCAGGAACTTGCCCTTGGATCCATAGCCGAAGAGGCCCAATTGACAGCGGGAGATCTTGACGTCAAGCTCATTGGCCACCTCGCTCACCTGGTGTGGGCTGACTCTTAACCTCCGCGCGATCTTGAGAGCCGATGCACAAGGCAACCTGCCTTCGGTTAATGACCCCTTGATTTGAGCCGCTATTTCTTGCTTCATCTGCCCCTACCTTCCTTCGACGCTTCGACAGGCCCCTGGTCCTTTGGCACTGTACCGTACGGTCCAGTACGGTGCCCAGGGACAAAGGGCTCAGGACGCCGTCTGGAAAGGACCAGACCTGGCGCATAGCAGCTATCGTACTGGTCGCGCTGTTGGTCGTCAGCGCTGGCCTGTGGCTGATCGGAGCGCGGCCTGATCAGTCCGCAACGGTGGCGGCCGCCAACTCGGCAACAAGCTCC
>JAUWYT010000223.1 GCA_030615705.1 Chloroflexota bacterium | reverse complement strand
TTCCACAGTTCTTGCAGCGGTATTCGTAGATAGGCATCCAATTCCCCCTAACAACTGTAACAGTTCCATTCAGAGCATCTTCTCAAACTACGGGATATCCCATTCCAGACCCCCTTTAAGCGGAGGGTCATGATCCTAACGTCTCCGGTATCGTGGTCAATAAAGGGATCTTTAGCAACAAGTCCACCGCTATAGGGATGAGGAATACGTAGGCTGGGCCCAGCCCTTTCCATATTAACCCCCCGAGGAAGGGCGCGGGGATGGTGACCAATCCCCGGAAGAGGCCGAGCAAGCCGCTCCACCTGCCCATCTGCTCTACCGGGACAAGCTCTAAGGTCATGGCACCTGCGACGCCTGAGGAGATGGCATAGAAGGTCTGCAGAGCTCCTGCCAGGATTAGGGTCGCTGAGTTGAACGAGAAGATAAGCAGCAGGTTGGAAGCATACCACAGCGGCGTGAGAAAGTAAATGACCTTTTTCCTCCCCATCCTATCCGCCAGCCGGCCCAAGGGGATCCCAAAGAGAATACGGGCCAGGATCATGGACGTGGTCATGACTCCCAGCAGGTACTGATCTGCCCCCTTCACCTGGTGGGCGAAAAGCTGGAGGAAAGGAGAAGTCATAGCCATGGGGAGCCAAGTGAGGGAGGAGATCATCATCCACCTCCTCAAGGGGCCTCCTCCTTCAAAGAGCTGCTTAAAGTCGCCTATGAAGCCGGGGTCGGCCCTCGCCTCGGCCATGCGCACCCGCCTGGGCTCCCTCAATTGAGCGGCTACGAAGAGGAAAACGAGGCCGTATCCCACAAAGCGGATATGATACAGCGGCCGGATGCCCTCCGCAGTCATCCCCCCGAAGGCTGTTACCAGCGGGGCGGCAGCCAGGGGGGCGATCATGGAGAGGAGGGAGGCAAACGTGACGCAGAGGTTCTGGGCGGTGGCCCGATCCTTGTTCCGCACCGAATCGGCGCAGATCACACTGCAGCCTGTGCCGGTCAGCCTCATGGAGATGGAGAGCAGGATAGTGGCGGCGATGATTACTTGCCAGTTGGGCGCCAGCGCGTAAATCAACGCCCCTCCAGCCAGCAGTCCTATGCCCAGCAGGTAGAACCGCTTAAGCCCGTAGCGGTCCACCAGCCATCCTACCGGCGTGGAAATGAGGGCAGCGATCCCATTGCCAATGCTGCTGATCGTCCCTAGTGCGACCGAATCGGCTCCCAGGGCCACCGCATAGATGGAATCGTATTGAGCCGTGAGGTTTAACAGAAAGCTGTTCACCGCGGACCGTGTGATCGCCACTCGGTAGTTATGTTTCTGCCGCCTGACGAACCCTATTGCTCTTTCGACCGTTGTGGCAACCACATCTGTCACAGAAAGACTCTCCACCTTGCGCAGCTTTACATCATTCGAAGACCATCGGCCTTCGCATCTGTCTTACCCTCGGTTGCTTTCTTCAGCTCCTCCTCCAATTCCTCCTCTAGTTCATCTAACTGCTGAAGCATCGTCGGCGGCACCGAATGGGTCCTTGGTCCTTCGGCCCAAGGACGAAGGGCCGGCCATCGGCTCTTCAACTCCGCTATCTGACTCTCCAGCTCCTTAATCCGCTCGCTGCTCATCTTCCTCCAAATCCCCTATGTCGGAGATGTCCCTGAAGGCAACCTGCCTTCGCTTAAATCTTTCAAGCGGAGGGGGTACAGGCGCTAGCAGAGGCCGCCGTGGTGCTCGACGTCCTGGTGCTGAAGGCGGAGATGAGCTTCTCCACCCTCCGGCCGCTACACTTAGGGCACTCTATCTCAGAGGTCGAAGTGCTGAGGCGCACTAATTTCTCGAACTTTTCTCCGCATTCTTGGCATCGGTATTCATAAATCGGCATTTGCCTCACCTCGCTCTGTGCAAATTTCTAAGTTGAGTTACAGAAGCGCCTCTATCTTGCCTTCCAAGACGTGCTTGGGAACCGCCCCCACCACCCGATCCACCTCTTTGCCGTCCTTGAAGATGATCAGGGTAGGGATAGCCATGATGCCGTACTGGGCTGGCGTACGAGAGCCCTCGTCCACGTTAAACTTGGTCATCAGGACCCGGCCCTCGAATTCCTCGGCCAGTTCCTCCAGTATCGGGCCCGTTATGAGGCAAGGGCCGCACCACGGGGCCCAAAAATCCACTAGCACGGGCAGAGATGAACCCAGCACCGTTTTCTCAAAAGCGTCATCATTGATAGAAATGGCACCTTTAGACACTTTACCTATTTTCTCCTTCCAAATCTTAGTTTGCTTTCTTCACTACTTGCATGTACAATACCTCTCTGCAGCCGTCTCAGGCGGTCTAGACTGCGTTCCCACATAAAGCTGGTGAAGAACGTTTTTATTTATCTTCTGCCCCTGCCCCGCCTCCTCCTTCGACGATGGCCTCGTCCTGAGCCTTGTCCTGAGCTCCGTCGAAGGGCTGTCGAAGGGCCTCGTCCTCTCACGCCAGAAGCCGGGGACACGCCGCCAGAAGCTCCCGCGGCGGGACTAGCCTGCCCCTGGCTCAGCCTGCGATCCAGGGCATTGAGCAGATAGTTTGCCACACGGGGGGCGATGTTACGGCCCAGAAAGGTCAACGTCGCTCCTACAGCAGGTGCAGCCCTGACCCACAAGGAGACAGGCGCCGGCTGCGGTCTGACCTGGATGACCTCGGTCGCCGGACGCACGATGGGGACCACCGCCCGCTCTGCGAGTGGCTCCCTCACGGCCAGCATGGCCCCATTGGGGCAGACCTCCACACAAGCCTCGCAGTCTGTACACTTCTCCTGGTCAACTTCGGCCGTGCCCCCGACCAGGCTTATGGCCTCCACAGGGCAGGCTTCGGCACAGGTTCCGCAACCGGTGCACTTCTCGATATCAACGTAAACCATCTTTCATCACCTCTCACCACTCCCGTTTTCGAATCATAGCGCAGGCGCCGTGGACGACCTCGATGCCCTTTTCCTGACAGAAGCGAATGGCCTCCTCCGACTCCGAGCCAGGCTGCATCCAGACCCTCCCCAGCCCCAGCTCGGCGCACTGGCGGACTATCTCCCGCGTGACCTTCGGCGGGACGACGATGTCCACCACCGCTGGCTTCTCCGGCAGGCTGGCCAAACTGGGGTATAGCCTCTGGCCCTCGATCTCGCCCCCGCCGGGGTTGACGCCGTACACGATGTAGCCTGCTGCCCGCAGGTGGCGAAATATCTGGTGGCCGTACTTCTCAGCATTAAGTGAGGCCCCCACCACCGCCCAGACGCGCTGGTTGATGAATTCCCTAATCAAGTCTTCCATCCTCATGGCCCGATCTCCAAGACCCTTCCCACGCCGGCCTTGATGAAATCTTCCCCGTAATCGGCGGCGAACATCTCCATCGCCCGGCTCCCGGTGCAGTGGCAGGGAGCTACTTTCTGCACCCCCAGCCGCCGGAAGTCGGCAATGAAGCCCTCGATTGTGGCCTCGCTCGCACCGCCCAGGTGGAAGCCGCCCACCACGAGGTAAACCTCCCCACCGGTTATCTCCTTCGCCTTAGCGACGATGTTCACTACCCCAGGATGGGCACAGCCGGTGATCACCACCAAGCCACAGTTTGTCTCCACTACCAACGACTGCTCGATGATTCCCCGCCCCATCTCACCAGTGGTGTGGATGCCCTCAGCTATCTCCATCAGCTCGTGAACTTCCACCACGCGCGCGTGAGCTTTAACCTGCTCCTTGAAGCTGGTCGGGAAGGAGCGGGGGAGGTAGACGGTGGTTTCCTCGTTGACGGCCAGGATGCCTGACAGGCCGCCGGTGTGGTCGCCGTGGATGTGAGAGAGGACGACGATGTCAATTTCGGCTGGGTCCAGCCTCAGTGTCTCCATATTCGAGGGCAGGGTCACGGCGTCCCCGCCAGTGTCGAAGAGCAAGGTGAGGTCTCCTCGCTCCACCAGGCAGGCGAAGCCCCAGGCTGTCCGCAGATGGGGATCGTAGGCATTGTTGTCGTAGAGGATGGTGATCGTCACCCTCTCGGCGACCTCGGTGGGCGTCGGCTCGGGCGTGGGGGTCGGGCTAGGCACTGGGGTCGGTGTGAGTTGGCTGGGAGTCGAGGTGGCAGTGAGCGTGGGAGTTAG
>JAUWYT010000302.1 GCA_030615705.1 Chloroflexota bacterium | reverse complement strand
CTGGGGTATGGTATGGCGGAAAGAACCCATCAGTGATTGGGCTCTATGTGCTGTTGACAGTGGGATTGGTTAGCCTTGCGACCGCCACAACTCGCTGGCGACTATCTAGAGGGAAGAGACAGGCGAACGTCGTCTAACGCGTGGCTTGCGCCTGATGCCAAGATCGTCGCTTGTCTTGAAGGGAGACTGGCATCGGTAGTGAAAGCCAGTGACGGGAGAAAGGTGGCTCGGTGGGCACGCTCGCGGCGCAAGGCGCGCTGCGTTCTCGCCCGGTAGGTCGCTTCATCGGCTACCTGATAGTCACCACGGTGCTGGGTGCTCTTGCGGATACGATATGGCAGATTGCGGTGGAGACCAATCCCCCTCCTGGGCCGACGCCGACCGGCTTGTGGCTCCGAGCGATGCCCATTGTCATTGTCGCATTGGGGATCGTCAACTTCTTACTGGGCGCGAGCCTGCTCCAGTTGCGCAGGAGACAGGGTTGTCCTTGGTTGCACCATGGGGCTTCTGACCGCCCCCTGGTCTATCGTCTTGTTCTAAACAGAGGGGAGATTTTCCAATGAAACGGCAGACACTCGCAATCCGCTGGCTCACCGTGCTGGTCTGCCTGTTGGCGCTGCCTTTCCTGACTTGGATCCCGGCGGCGCTGGTTCGGCTGGTCATAGCGGTCAACCCAAACCCAAGAGGAGTGCTCAGCACACTGCTGCTTTACCTGTACGCCCCGGTCTTCCTCGCCTCGCTTCTCCTGAGCCATATGGCACGCTACCTGCTGTTCAGCGTTGCCGCGCTCGTCCTGGCCTTGCTCGTCCTGGCGCTGCTCGTAGCCCGCGAGGGAGGGCAGCTCTGTCGACGCGCGCGGTTCTACCTGCTCATCGCCTGCACGATGAGCGTTCTAGCCTTCCCCTTGGCCTTTCGCTACCGCCCGGCGGTCGAGGCAGCTCCAGGCATCGAGATGCACATCGTCAACGAATCAGGCCTACTGGAAGGGGCTGTACGCAGTTGCCAGGCCTCCGCGGAGGTGTATACCGAGGTCTACGTCCCTATGGGCTGGGCTGACGAGCACACGCTAGTCTACGGGGTTTACACCTGCGAGCCTGGCCCGCTGACCCTTCAGTGCAGCCACTTTTTGGACTGGACTGGCGGTGATGTGCCCCTCTGGGCCTACGACGTAGAGACCCGCAAGACGGTGCCCTACACGGGGGACGAGAGCTCACTCACGCAGGATACCTGTGGATTCCATGCTTGTATCAAGCCACGCCTAGACACCGAATGGTTCTTCGGCGGCCGCCAGTCACCTGATGGCCTCATCTCTCCTGGCGGCCACTGGATCGCCTTCACCGCCCGCCACGTCTATGGACCGGAGGACCTGCTGATCATATCGAAGGAAGGAAATACCGATGATTGAACTTCGGCGGCCACCTCGGTTTCGATCTTTGTACGGAAGATTTTGGAGGAAGTTTGAGCGTGTGGGGATGATTAGGTCTGCGAAAGCAGGCCTCCTACGGCAAGTGGCTGACGGAGTGGTGGGGGAGGAGGTGGTAAATGAGGAAGCGATGGCACGTACTTGTAGGTATAGCGTTGGCTCTTGGCTTGCTGTTTATGTGCATGGCAGTCCCACTTCTGGGTCTCGGCGGGCTATGCAGTTTCGTGGCCTCGCTCCCAACACCTGCCGCAAGGGCGACATATAGCCCTGTTGGTCTTACACGTGAAGACCCTGCACCCGTCGGCCAGCCTGTGGTGAACGATCAGGAGGTGGAGTGCACGGTTTTGGGCGTGGAACGTGGGGTCGCTCTTGAGTGGGAGAATCCAGAGGAGGGCAACGAGTTCATCGTCATCACCCTTCGGCTGCGGAACCTGGGTTCAACCGACCAGACGAGGCGCTATGCTCCCTCAGATTTTCGAGTGGTGGGCGCTAGGGGGGTGATCTATAATCGGATGTTCTTCCTCTCTACCCTTGATGAAGCTCTGGGCTCTGGTGAGTTCTTTGGTGGTGCCGAGGTTACGGGTAAGATCATCCAAGAGGCTGGGATAGGCGAAACCAACCTAGTCCTGATCTGGGATCCAGGCCCAGGTGCGACCGCTCGTTATCTGTCCCTGGATAAGTAGTTCCCAAAGGAAAGAGGTGCTGAGGTCTGCAAAAGTAGCCCTCCTGGGTGCAGAGGCTCAGGGAGTGGTGAGGTCTCTCAAAGCAGGCCCCTAGGGCTCAACGGTTCAGGAACTGTGGAGAAAGGAGAAGACGATGAGCGTGGCAGAGTTGAAAGGCAAGGCAGCAAGGCTTTCGCGGAGTGAAGACGTGTTGACTTCCAATGTATTGGGCACTCTCAACAACATCGACCGTAGGTTGGGGCTCAAGGGCTTCCTCCAACTGCTACAGATTGATGTTGATGATGAGGAATTGGAGAAGGCCGACTTCTCCTTCTGGGAGAAGTTCAAAGACGGCACGGAGCCTGACGTGATCATTCGCACCCCATCTCATTTCATCCTCATAGAGGCCAAGTACCTGTCCGAACTAGTCCTGGAGCAACTTGAGCGGGAGTTCGAGAGAGGTAATCCGGGAGATTCGCCAACTCATCCAGGAGGAGCTAGAGCGCCAGGCGATGAGCTGGCTGGAGAGAATACAGAAGGAGATGTGTCAAGACTGCGGCAGTGCGTTCGCACTGTCCTTGGCAAGTGCGTGGCTGGCCCGTCGTCGCTGGTGAGATATGCCGTGGCGGGATTGATGATAAGGGAGCCGTGGAAATGGAAAAGCTTCTCATATTCGTCAGCTCGATCATTGACGAGCT
>JAUWYT010000116.1 GCA_030615705.1 Chloroflexota bacterium | reverse complement strand
CACGATGGAGGGGATTGCTTCGCTACCTGCGGTCGCTCGCAATTAAACATCGGGCGGCAACAACCAGGTGAGGGACCACTTTTATGTGAGACAACCATCAAGCTACAAATTAGAACCCGAGGAGAAGTCACAATGGCTTTGCAAAATGACCGGATGATCACCGAGGTCGCTGATCTAGTGTCAGTTCTGCCCGCTGCTGACCGGGAGGTCTTCGAGCGCCTCTTCCACATAAGCACCACTGTTGGCTATTTGAACCCCCCGGAGGACATGCACGGCTGGATCGAGAAGCACTTCGGCTCGCTAGAGGCGGTCCGCAGCCAACGAATTGTGAAGATAACCAATCTTGTGACCTTGGAAGGGGCCCTTTTCAACGAGATCAGAGCCCGGCGTCCCATAGAGACCAAGGAGAGGGTTAAGCTGACCAGAGAATTCAGGGAGAGAGGCGAGCCCTTCTGCAAGCCCTTGAAAGGCACTCCTGAGGATGTCTTTGGGCGAGTGCGGGGTAAGCACTCCGTTACGGCCAGCAACATTGCCAAGTACGATGGCTTCCACGGCCTGGTCATCTTCGATGAGCACAACCCGCTGGCTTTCTCGGCTGAGGAGGTCAGCGACTACATAGACACGGCTTTGGCCTGGGCCCACCAGGCCCACGAGGTAGACCAGGAAGCCCTCTATTTCTTTTTCATGTGGAACTGCCTTTGGAAGAGCGGCGCTTCCATCCTTCACGGCCACGCCCAGATGTCCCTGAGTCGCGACATCCACTAGGCCCGGGTGGAGCAACTGCGGCGGGCCGCCTTGATGTACCGGACTGACCAGGGTGCTAACTACTTCGATGACCTCTACGCCGCTCACCGTGCCCTGGGCTTGACTGTTGAGAGCGGCGGCACCCGCATCATGGCCTACCTCACGCCAATCAAGGGAAAAGAGGTGCTCCTGGTCTCAGGGGAGCTGGACGAGGACCTCAAGGGTTCCATCTACAAAGTGCTCAGGTGCTTTACGAAGAGGCTGGGCGTGCACAGTTTCAATCTAGCCCTCTATTTGTCGCCCATTGATAGCGTAGAAGAGGATTGGAGCGGCTTTCCAGCCCTGGTTCGCATTGTGGATCGGGGCGATGTGAACAACAAGACATCCGACGTGGGGGCTATGGAGCTCTACGCTTCCAGCGTAGTCGCCAGCGATCCCTTCCGGGTGATAAAGGCCCTGCGAGCCTGCTTTCAGCATCTACAGTAAAGATCCCCAAATGCTGAACAACAAGGGCCCTCAGCTTCAAGAGGTGCCCGGCACTTGCCAATGTCGTTTGGAGCGAGCCGCTCAAATGGCTTTCAGGTCTTGTTGCCTTTGAGATTCCGGCCAAAAGTGCCGGGCACCTGAAAGGATCGCGGGGCGGCTCCTCACAACTCGTCTGTATCCAAAATGATGGTCACCGGGCCATCGTTGTGAATCTCGACCAGCATATAGGCTCTAAACACGCCCGTTTCGACTCTGGCGACACCGGCTTCTCGAAGCGCGCCAACGAAATGCTCAATCAGTGGCTCCGCTACCTCCGGAGGAGCAGCCTCGGTGAAGCTGGGCCGTCGCCCTCGTTTGCAATCGGCGTAGAGCGTAAATTGGGAAACAACCAGGATGCCCGCGCCTACATCAAGGGCTGAGAGATTCATCTTGCCAGCCTCGTCTTCGAAAATGCGTAGGTGGGCTGTTTTACGGGCCAGTTTTTGGGCTTCCGCTTTGGTGTCCCGGTGGGTCGCTCCGATGAGAACTACCAAACCGGTATCCACGGACCCTGTGATTTCGCCGTCCACTGAGACAGCACCTCGCTTAACCCGCTGTATGATCGCACGCATAGATTGTGCTACCGCCAACGTTCCTGAATAGTCTCTTGCACTTTTTCCTCAGGCTAGTCTACAGCGATCAAGTCCTTGATCTTCTGGAAAGTGACCTCCCCGATGCCGGGAACCTTTTTGATCTCCTCGATGCTGTGATAAGGGCGATTCTCGATTATCCCTTGGGCTTTGGAAGGACCGATGCCTGGCAAGGTCTCGATTTCAGATTGGCTGGCGGTATTGATGTTGATCTTGCTCCCTGCTTTGCCGCTGGCTATATCTGACGGCTCGGTTGGTGGGCTTACTGGTGGACTCTCCTCGCCCACCTTGGGCACATAGATGTGTTGGCCATTTGCCACAGATAGCGCCAGATTGATGCGGCCCAAGTCGGCCTCACTAGTGGCGCCCCCGGCGGCTTCGATGGCGTCCTTGACGATGCTTTCGGGTGGGAGCTCATAAACATCGGGGTGATTCACCGCCCCGCTGACGTAGACCCGCAGGGGGCGGGGGGTAGGAGTGGGCAGAGAGGTAGCTGTGGGCGGGGGCGAAGTTACGATGATCTCTGGTTGTGGAGGGCGGCCCAAGAAGACGATCACCCCGCCCAGGACAACCAAATTGATTAAAGTGATCAGAATATGACCTCGGTATCTCTCCACCCAGTTGCTCATCTCCCCCTCCCAGGAGACAAAGGTGCCAGGCACTTCCGAAAGAGCCGTCTGGCCTAGCGCCGAAGACAATTGGAAGGTGCCTTTGCTTTGAAATCCTCAGTGAAAGTGCCTGGCACCTGAACGTTTTCGGGAATATGTCACTGGCACCTTCGGCACGTCCAAATTATACTGCAAAGCACCCCGGAGGGCAAAGGTGTTTCTCCACCCCCCTCGCTCCATGTCGGGGAGCGGTTTGGCGGCGTTGGTCTCGAGGACTATTCTAGCACAATTTGGCCCAGCAGGGAAGAGACATAAGTCTCGCCTGTGCTAGGCGAGCCGGGATGGTATATAAACGATTGACATAAGGCCAAGTTTGTCGTACAACTGTAAATAGAGCGAGGGGCGTCGCTGATGCGGTTACTACATTCACATCGTACCAGCAGTCACGCCGGGCGATAACGCAAAAGCTCCCAATGGCGCGAATGCAACGACTTCTCTGCCACTCAGGGTGTCCGTATCCGCATCTGGGTCTGCAGGTGAGGGATGGCCATGAACAGACGACAGTTGCTTATCGTGACAGGCAGTCTGGTGGCTGTGTGGCTGCTGGTCGCTGGAGCCTTGGCCGCGGCCCTGGCCGGGTTCGATCTCGGCTGGCACCTCTCGCTGGCGGGGGAGGGCCGATCAACTCCGCCAGCTACACCATCAACAGCACCATGGGCCAGGCGGCAATTGGCCCTTCAGGCAGCACAAGTTATGGGCTGGGTGCAGGGTACTGGTATGGAATCGTGGAAGCAGCCACCCCCACAACACCAACGGCCACACCGACCAGCACAGCCACCCCAACTAGCACAGCCACGCCTACGGCGACACCGACGGGCACGGTCACGCCAAGTTACTTGATCTACCTGCCCATCATCTTGAAGAACTATCCGTAGGGGTAAAGCGCCTGGCTTTTGAGCTAGCAAGGCCATTCGCCTCTATCTGGCGAGTGGCCTTGTTTTCTTTTCGGACGAGGTTGACAGAAGCCCAAATCTATCGCATAATTGAATCATCTGAGGAGAATGCAAGTGCCCGGTTAACCAAAACGGGAGATTGAGAACATGTGGCGAAACCGCAGATGGCTCATCCTGGCGATTGCAGTGCTCAGTCTGCTGGTCGTACTGGGTTCTCGCGCAGGCCCTTTCGGCAGGGCACCGACTATCGCTAACCCTAACCCCTCCTTGGCCGTGACCGCCTTCCCAGACTGGGCCTTTGAGGCGCGGCTGGCCGGGGCCGCCTTCGAGCTAGATATGAGCGACGCCGAGATCGAGGCCAAACTACAACAGGTGGCCGACGAGGGCGTCACCGTGCTCGTCGCTGACGCGCCCACCGGCTGGAGCTACACCGCCTGGGCCGACGATGACGAGTTCAATCAGGTTTTGGCTCTGATGCGCGACCGGGTCTTCCCTCGCGCTCACGCCAAGGGCCTCAAAGTCGTATGGTACCTGACCGGGTTGGAGCTGGTGTGCGAAGGCTGCGTCGAGACCGGGCGCGATCCGGCGGCTGAGCACCCGGAGTGGATGCAGATCGACCGTCACGGCAACACCGTCCAGTTCAGCGGCGTGGAGGACATCTTCTGGCTGGAGGAGGATGACCTGGATGCCTGGCTGTCGCCCGAATCCACCTACCGGCAGTTCTACATCGACCGTATCCAGGACATCGCCGCAGCAGGCGCCGACGGGCTGTGGATTGACGTCATCTACCTGCTGAACGATATCGGCCAGTTCGACGACCTGTGGCCCTCCTACGACCCCTACAGCCAGGCCGCGTTCCAGGCCGTCTATGGCCACGCCAGCATCCCCGAAAAGGATTGGGACGATCTGACTTGGCGGCAATTCGTCCGCTGGCGCATTGAGTCCATCACCTGTTTCGTGGAGGACGTAGCCGCTGCGGCCCGGGCGGTGAATCCTGATCTGGTCTTCTTCACCGAGAACTGGGGGATGGACTCCAATTTCGTCACCCAGTACGCCCAGGATCCGTTGGAGTTCATCGGGGATCCGCATGTGGCCACAGCCCACGAGCTGGAGCCGGTGGATCAGGACGATACCGGCATGGCCAACGCGACCCTCAAGCAGTGGCGCGACTATGCGCTGATGGTCAAGTTCGGCGTGGCAGCCAACAAGGGCAAGCCGGGCTGGATTCTGACCTACGCTGGGGCAGTGGACGACAGCCTGCGCGAGGCCGGCGTGCACGTGGCGGAGGGAGCCAACTTCTACGAGGCCAAAGGGCCGGAGATGCTGGACGACAGCACCGGCAGCCGGCCGATCGTGTTCCCCTGGCTGGCGGCCAACGCTGGCCTGGCCTACCACAGCACTTCGCTGGCCGAGGTGGCGGTGTGGTACAGCCCGCGTACCCGCGACTTCCTGGACGGCGAGAACGCCGGCGACGATAAGTTCGACTACGCGGATACGATCTACATCCGCGAATACCGGGAGCGCTCGCAGGATTTGCTCAAGGCCCAGATCCCCTTCGACATCGTGACCGGCCAGTGGTCCTTGGCCGAGCTTGTCCCTTCGATAGACTCAGGACATCGCCTGAGCACCGCCGAAGGGACTGTCCTGAGCACGGCCGAAGGATTGACGCGCTACGCCTGGCTGGTGCTGCCAAACGCGGCCTGCCTGAGCGACGCCGAGGCGGCGCTGCTGCTCGACTACGCGGCGGCCGGGGGCAAGCTGGCCGTGACGGGCAACACGGGCGTGATGGACGAATGGTGCCAGCCGCGTGCGACCAACGCCCTGGCCGGCGTCACCACTTACTCTTTCGGCGCCGTGACCAGCGACGTGCTGACCACGGACCTGTCAGACTTCCACAAGAAGCGGGTGCTGATCGAGGCCCGGACCGGCACGGATCTGGATGGCCCGTTCATCATCATTTCTCTGGCCAACTTCGACAAGCTGCGGACCTACAGCAACCTGGGCATCACGGTGCGCCTGCCGGCCGGTTTTGGCCCGACGACGGTGACGTCGAACGCACCCGACGAGACGGGGGGAACCCTCGACTACGGTGTCAGCGACGGCCGGCTGAGCGTGACCCTGCCCACGCTGGACACGGCAGCCGCCGTGGTGATCCGGGGAACGAGCTCACCACCGAGCCCGACGGCCACGCCGAGCAGCACGGTCTCACCCGCACCTGGCCGGCGGGTCTACCTGCCGCTGATCCTGAAAGGCGCTGCTCAGCCGGCTCCGACCCCGACGGCGACCCCGACTGCCACGGTGACCTCGACAGGGACAGCGACATCTACGCCCACAGCGACCTCAACCCCGACAACTACGGCCACGCCGACACCCACGGCTACGCCGACGCCAACGCCGACCGCTGAAACTGGCGTTGATAAGTGGGCGCTGTGGACAGAAGGGACCCGCCTGCGCGGCGCCAATATCTACCAGCGTCGCGTCTATCCCGAGCTGGA
>JAUWYT010000120.1 GCA_030615705.1 Chloroflexota bacterium | reverse complement strand
GGGATTTGATGCGCTGGTATCCGCCTGAAGCGTGGGACGTCGTTTAACAAGCGTTTAACAAGCGGGTTGCCGCTTTGGGCTCCGCCAAATGCGCCTTCGCCACACTTCGGCAACCCGCTGGCCGTTAGGCGAAAAAATCTGATGAGCGAAAGACGGTGAACAGGAGGAGTAGGCGGGTCGGGCCTGGCAGAGAAGAGGAGCCGTCGGCTGAAAGCTCCTCGCAGGGATGCCCGCCAAAGGTCGCCTGGGAGTCGATTGGCTGATGGCAGATGGCTTATAGCCTCTGCAACAGGCCAGTACGGGTAAGCCCGTTATAGCGGAAGGAGCGGTCAACGGATACGTAGCGGATTTCCCCGAAGAGCGAATCCCTTTATCCCTTACATATCCGTTGACAAACAGGGTGGTACCGCGGAAGGAAGCCCCTTTCGTCCTTGATGAAGGGGGCTTTTTGGTTCCCTGCAAAACCTTTTAAGTTCAAAGGAAAGGATTATCTCAAATGAGCGAAGTAAAGATGTCAAAGACCTACGATCCACATCTGACTGAAAAGCGCCTCTACGATTGGTGGGAGGCTCAGGGATACTTTAAGCCGGAGATAGATTGGGACAGGACACCGTTCGTTATCTCCATGCCTCCTCCCAATGTGACAGGGGAGCTGCATCTAGGCCATGCCATCACTGCCTCCATCGAGGATTTGATGATCCGCTATCATCGCATGCGGGGAGAGCCCACGCTGTGGCTGCCCGGCAGCGATCACGCTAGCATTGCCACTCACTACGTGATCGAAAGGGGGTTAGCCAATCGAGAGCTAGACGATCTGCTTGAGGAGATCGGCTACCCGCTACCTGACGATGACCGGGAGTTGACCCGCTGGGACCTGGGACGGGAGTGGTTCATCAAGCTGGGCTGGGCTTGGAAGAGAAAATACGGCGGCATCATCACCGATCAGGGTCGCCGCTTGGGAACCTCCTGCGACTGGACACGAGAGCGCTTCACCTTGGACGAAGGGCTCTCCCGGGCCGTGCGTGAATCCTTCGTTCGTCTACACCGCAGGGGGTTAATCTACCGTGGCGAGTACCTTATCAATCGCTGTCCTCGCTGCGAGACAGCCCTCTCAGACCTGGAGGTGGAACACGAGGAGGAGCTGGGCAAGCTGTGGTACGTGCGCTACCCGCTGACGAGCGGTGCCCTGAGCTTGTCGAAGGGTGGCAAGTGGCAAGTGGCAAGTGGCAAGTGGGGCAGCGGAAACTGGGCAGCAGGGGCCGAGGATTTCATAACTGTCGCCACTACGCGTCCCGAGACCATCCTCGGCGACACTGCGGTTGCGGTGCATCCCGATGATGACCGTTACAAAGAGCTGGCGGGCAAGATGGCTGTCTTGCCTGCCTTGGAGCGCAGGATTCCCATTATAGCCGACGAGCTCGTGGATCCGGGGTTTGGCACTGGCGCTGTGAAAGTTACCCCAGGCCACGACCCCACCGACTACGAGATCGGCCAGCGCCATGGGCTGGAGATCATCAACGCTATGAACCCAGATGCCACCATGAGCGAGAACGCGGGACCATACGCCGGATTAGATCGCTATGAGTGCCGCCAAAGACTGGTGGCAGACCTGGAGCGGGAAGGTTTGTTGGTCAAAGTGGAGGACCATATCCACGCTCCTGGCCGCTGCCAGCGCTGCGGGACTCTGGTTGAGCCCCTTATCTCCGAACAGTGGTTCGTGAGGATCAAACCCCTGGCCGAACCAGCTATCGAAGCGGTACGCGATGGGCGCATCAGGATCGTCCCTGAGCGCTTCACCAAGGTCTACTATAACTGGATGGACAACATCAGGGATTGGTGCATCTCCCGGCAGCTCTGGTGGGGGCACCGCATCCCCGTGTGGTACTGCGACGACTGCGGCGGGTTAACGGTGGACACCGTTGACCCCACCCAGTGCGAGCACTGCGGCAGCATGAGCACCCGGCAGGACCCCGATGTGTTGGATACCTGGTTCTCCTCCGGGTTGTGGCCCTTTTCCACTCTGGGCTGGCCTGACGACACCGAAGACCTGCGTTACTTCTATCCTACCAGCGTGATGGAGACAGCCTACGACATCCTCTTCTTCTGGGTAGCTCGCATGATTATGCTGGGCCTGGAGTGCACGGGAGAGACCCCCTTCCATACCGTCTACCTCCACGGCTTGATCCGCGATGAGAAGGGCGAGAAGATGTCCAAGTCCAAGGGCAACGTGGTTGACCCCTTAGTCGTTATGGAGCAGCATGGCACCGATGCTTTGCGTTTTACTCTACTCACTGGCTCCACTCCTGGAACAGACATGAAGCTCAGCCTGGAGAGGGTTGAGGCCAGCCGCAACTTCGCCAACAAAATCTGGAACGCAGCGCGCTTCGTGATCTCCAACATTTCGGATGTCGGATTTCGGATTTCGGATTTGACTGATCTGCAATCCGCAATCGCCAATCCGCAATTGCCTGACCGTTGGATCCTGAGTCGCCACAATCGCCTAATCGCCGATGTCACTCGCCTTTTCGATGATTACAACTTTGGCGAGGCGGGCCGCCAGATCTATGACTTTCTGTGGGGTGAGTATTGCGATTGGTTCATTGAGATATCCAAGATCAGGCTCTATGGCGAGCACGACGAGGCCAAGGAGGCGGCTCGGCAGGTGTTGGTTTACGTCCTCGATCGTACCATGCGCCTCCTGCATCCCTTCATGCCCTTCGTCACCGAGGAGATCTGGCAGCACTTGCCCCATGAAGGTGAGGCTCTGATTGTGGCCCCGTGGCCGGAAGCTGGGCCGGTGGATGAGGCGGCGGAAGCCGAGATGGCGTTGATCATGGAGATAGTGCGCGCCATACGCAATGCCCGCGCGGAGTACAAAGTGAAGCCGGGCCAGTGCATCGAGGCCATCATCGCCGCTGGCGAGGAATACGAACTGCTATCTAGCCAGAAGGACGTACTCACCACCACGGCGCGTCTCGATGCCGAAAAGTTATACTTAGCTCGTACCGTGGGGGAGAAGCCGACCCAGGCTTTGGTCCTGGTGGTAGGAGGCGTGGAAATCTATCTGCCCTTGGCGGGGATGGTGGATCTGACAAAGGAGCGCCAACGATTGACTATGGAGATCGAGGAAGTCGTTGAGGGGATCGCTGGCTCCGAAGAGCTCCTAGCCAACGAGGACTTTCTGGCAAAGGCCCCTGCACAAGTGGTGAAGAGGGAACGGGAGAAGTTAGCTGGCTATCGCCAAAGGCAGGTGAAGTTGCAGGAGCGACTTCAGAGCCTGCAAGATTAAACTGCTTGCCAGACTTCCGAAGTTTCCATAAGTTCAAGCTTGCGTCATTCATTGGCTCGTTGCTTATGCTCCACACCGCATAAACATCGCCGAAACTTCGGAAGTCTTGAGGTCTCTAGTAGTGAGTTTGAGGAGTGACTATGAGGGTTGACGGGCGGAGGAACGACGAGCTCAGGCCGGTGATCATCACGCCGGACTATGTGCAGTACCCTGAAGGCTCAGTCTTGATCGAGATGGGCGCAACGCGGGTCATCTGTAACGTAACAGTGGAGGAAACGGTGCCAGCTTGGCTCCGGGGTCACGGCCAGGGTTGGGTCACGGCTGAATACGCCCTTTTGCCCCGCTCCACCCAGGTGCGCACTCCTCGCGAGACCAGGGGGTTCAGGGGACGCACCCAGGAGATCCGCCGCTTCATTGGCCGGAGCTTGCGAGCCGCCGTCAACCGGGAAAAGTTGGGCCAGCGTACCCTGACCGTAGATTGCGATGTCATCCAGGCCGACGGAGGCACGCGCGCAGCTTCGGTTACTGGCGGTTATGTAGCCCTGGTCATAGCCCTGGATAAACTCATCCGCGGTGGCTTGCTTCCCCCCGATGTCCTGAGAACGGCTGTAGCCGCTGTCAGCGTTGGAGTAGTGGACGGTCAAGCGGTGCTCGACCTCTGCTACGAGGAAGACTCCGTGGCTGAAGTGGACTTCAACGTGGTCATGACTGCCGGGGGAGAATACGTGGAAGTCCAAGGCACTGCTGAGGGCCAGCCTTTTGCCCGCGAGGTCATACACGAGTTACTGGATTTGGCAGAGAGAGGTACCCGGGAGCTATTTGAGCTGCAAAGTAAAGCCTTGTCGAGGTAGGGTGGAACTTTTGGCCCTTACACCGTATACGGATCCAAGGAGAGGGTGTTAGAATGTCCTTCGGATACCACCGCCGCATTTTGCGCGTTAACCTGACTGATGGTCACATCTCTATTGAGACACCTGACGATGTTTTCTACCGCCGCTACCTGGGCGGCGCAGGTTTTATCGCCTACTACTTGCTGAGAGAGGTGCCTCCTGGCACCGACCCCTTGGGGCCAGAGAACCGGCTGATCTTTGCTTGTGGACCGCTCACCGGCGCACCGTTAGCCGGCAGTGGACGCAACGCTATCGGTGCTCGGTCACCACTCACCGGCGCGATGGGTGAGTCGGACGTGGGCGGCTTCTGGGGTGCGGAACTGAAAGCCGCCGGCTTTGACGCCATCATCGCCGAAGGACGGGCGGCGTCGCCGGTCTATCTCTGGGTGCACGACGGCGAGGCAGAGCTGCGAGACGCCGCGCACCTGTGGGGGCTGGAGAACAAACCGACCCACACCGCCATCCGGGAGGAATTGGGCGAGAAGCGGGCCAGGATCGCCATCTGCGGTCCGTCCGGCGAAAAGCTGGTTCGCTACGCCGCCATCCTGGCCGATCTGAAGCACGCGGCAGGACGCACTGGACTGGGCGCGGTGATGGGCGCCAAGAATCTGAAAGCAGTTGCCGTTCGGGGCACCGGCAAGCTGTCCCTGGCCGATTCCGCTCAAGTCGGCGTGCTGGGTCGCTGGATGCGAGATAATTACCGAGACCTGATGGGCAAATTCGCCGAGCTGGGCACCGGCGTCAGTGTCATCCCCTACAACCAGGCCGGGGTATTGCCGGTGCACAACTTCCGCGATGGCCACCTGGACGGCGCCAACGTCCTGGGACGCGAGGGCTTGGCCGAGCACGTCGTCGTTCGCATGGAGAGTTGCTACGCCTGCGCCGTCGGTTGCAAGAAGGTGGCTACCCTGGACGAGCCGTATGTGGTGGACCCGGCTTACGGTGGCCCAGAGTACGAGACGGCGGCCGGCCTTGGCTCCAACTGCGGTGTAACTGACGTCTACGCCGTGACCAAGGCCAGCGAGCGGTGCAATGCCCTGGGACTGGACACCATCTCAGTCGGAGGGACGATTGCCTTTGCCATGGAATGCTTTGAGGAAGGGCTGCTCACGCTGGAGGATACCAGCGGGCTGGATCTGCGCTTTGGAAACGTAGAGGCCATGCTGCAACTGGTGGAGCTGATTGCCGCCCGCCAGGGCATCGGTGACCTGTTAGCTGAGGGAACAAAGCGGGCCGCTGAGCGAATCGGCGGTGGCGCAGAGCGGTTCGCCGTTCACGTCAAGGGGCAGGAGTTGCCCTACCACGACCCCCGCATCCAGCACGGCCTGGGGCTGGGCTACGCTGTCTCTTACACCGGCGCCGATCACTGCCACAATGCCTTTGACAGCAACTACGAGCATGAGCTGAGCATGGACAGCGTCCGCAATCTGGGCGTACTGGAGCCCATGCCAGCCACCTGGCTTGGCCCAGAGAAGGTGCGGGCTGTAATCTATGGCAGCCTGCGCTCCCACTTGAACAACTGCCTGGGCCTGTGCGAGTTCTTGCCCTACCGCAACGATCAGGTGGTGGAAGCGGTGCGGGCCGTGTCTGGCTGGTACACCAACGCCTGGGAGTTGTGGAAGGCCGCCGAACGG